>SMXK01000157.1 GCA_004356265.1 Bacteroidota bacterium | reverse complement strand
GAGTCCGGTAAAGACCCGTAAACCTCACCGATTGACGGATTCATATTGTCCAATCGATTTCCGGACACTGAATCCAGATGACGCCCGCCTATATAATTTTGTATCTTCTGCATTACAAGCTGCCCGTTCTACCGCCGTCTACCGGCACGTTAATACCATTTATATAAGCCGCCGCCGGGGTGCACAGGAATGCAACGGCCGCTGCAACTTCGTCAGGTCTGGCAAAACGACCGGCCGGGATTTGACTCATCATTTGTGCAGCGTAGAATTCTTCAGGTTCACCACCTGATTCAGCACGGGATTTCAAAAGGCCCGCCAAACGAGCAGTCGACGTTGCGCCTGGAAGCACATTGTTCACAGTAATGCCAAACTCCGCAACTTCAGTTGCAAGGGTTTTCGCCCAGTTTGCGACGGCGCCACGGATCGTGTTCGAGACACCTAATCCCTTGAGTGGTTGTTTGACCGAGGTCGATATAATATTTACAATGCGCCCGAAGCTTGCCTCCTTCATGCCGGGTAAAACAACCTGCAGGATCGAATGACTGGATAATAAATGCCGGTTAAACGCTGTCAAAAATTCTTCACGAGCCGCACTCACGATCGTGCCTCCCGGCGGGCCCCCGCTGTTATTGATTACGATGTCCCATCGTGATCCTTTTCCATGCGCTTCTTGTACAGCTCGAAAGACCTGGTCCGGGTCGTCGAAATCTGCAACCAGGTAACTGTGACCCTGCTGATCTGACCCGGGAAGGGCCGTCAGGGCCTGTTCCAGTCGTTCTTCATTTCGGGCGAAAAGAGTGATGTCGGCGCCGAGCCCTGCGAGTTCGATTGCCGTGGCCAGGCCGATTCCCTGAGACGCTCCGCACACCAGCGCACGTTTATTTACAAGTGATAATTCCATACCCGGATAATAAGCAATCGAAGTATCGAGGGGCAAAACGGAAATGCGTCAACCGAGACTTCTTGAACGGCAATTTCCTAATTTATTGGCAACCCGAACCCACATCATTATGGAAAATCAGGCATTCTCATGAAACGACTGTCGATATGGACTATTTGCTTGTTCATTTTAGTTACGTTCGCACCAACGCAACAGGCATCGGCGCAGAAGAAAGACCTGACGCTCGAAGACTACGCACAGTGGCAGCAGCTGGGTGTGAAGCGTCTTTCGCCCGACGGATCCTGGTTCGCCTATCAGGTCACGCCCGTGGAAGATGATGGTTGGTTGGCTGTGAAAAAGGTTGCGAGTACCGACGAAACGATATTCAAGTTTGCGAGCAGGCCTTTCTTTTCAGATGATAATAATTGGTTGGCTTTCGCAATCGGAGTTTCTAAAAAAGAATCAAAAAAGGCAGAGAAGGCCGATAAACCCGTCAAACTGAAACTGGGCCTGATGAATCTCCAGACGGAAGACGTGGATACACTGGAGTATGTCCAGTCATTCGCCTTCTCAGAAGACGGTCGTTTTCTGGCGATGCGGAAGTATCAGGACGATAAAAATAAATCCGATGGCAGTGATCTGGTTATTAGAGATCTGGCCGCGGGCACCAATATGTTGGTAGGCAATGTCAAGGAATATGCATTCAGTTATGAAGGGGCGCTCCTGGCCATGGTAATTGATTCGTATGATGAGCTTGGAAACGGCATACACCTGATGGATCCTGCAGCGGGTACCACACGAGTGCTTACCTCAAATTCAGTCTCATTTTCTAATCTGGAATGGTCTGAGGACGATTATAATCTGGCGTTTCTGGAAGAAGTGGAATCGGAGGAAGCCACCGAAGGGCCCGACCATTTAATTCATGCCTATCGGGGATTGGACGGTGGGCCCCGGGCTGCTGAGCATTTCTTGTTCAATTCGGCTGAAAACGAGGCCTTTCCGGAAGATCACAGGATAGCCAGTGAGGGCTCCCTTGCCTGGTCAGAAGATGGAAAACGCGTGTTCCTTGGCTTGAAGGATAGAGCAGTGGAGCGCGATCGAGTCAACGAGGAGGACGATTCGGAAAGTGACGAGAACGATTCGGACGGCCACGACGATGAAGACGGGCACGACGATGAAAACGGCCACGACGATGAAGACGAAAATTCCGGCGATTCAGACGGCAAAGATGCAGATTGCGATGAAGATTCCGACGAAGATTGCGACGAAGACTCCGAAACAACCAACGCCGATCGGGACAAGGATCTGGACCCCTCCGGAGTCGACATCTGGCACTGGAATGATTCGTCTGCACAACCTCAGCAGAAAGTTCGGGCAAATCGAAACCGGGATGCCACATATCTCACGGCATGGACGCTGGATGTGAATTCGATCGTAAAGTTGGCTGATGACGACCGTCAACGAGTGACGTTATCCGGTGATGAATCACGCGCGGTTCTATTTGATCCGACCCCGTATGAGCCGGCATTCAGAGAAAAATGGAATGACATATACGTAAAAGAAGTCGATTCCGGTAAGGAAACGCAGGTTCTTGAGAGAATCGAATCTGTCCAGGTGTCTTCGGGAGGGAAATACATTCTATACTGGCGCGATAACAGCTGGAACTCTATCGATCTGAAAACGCTGGTCCACACCGAATTAACCCGGGATATTCCAACGCGTTTCAACAATTTCAAAGCAATCTCCGGACGTGAAGCGGACCGGGCATGGGGAAGTGGGCAATGGGTAGAAGGAGATGAGTGGTTTTTGGCGTACGACGAATACGATGTGTACAAGATTTGGGCGGACGGAAGCGCAACTGAACGATTGACTTTCGGCGCCGAGGACCGTATTCGATTCAGACAGCAGCGCTTGGATTTCGAAGAAGACGATTTAAAGGAAGATGAGGACATCTACTTCAGTGCGTACGGCGACTTTACCAAATACAGCGGATATTTCCGACTGGAGAAAAACCAGGCGTCCGAAGATGCAGCGCAACTTGTGCCGCTGATATATGAGGGTCGTTCCGTATCGGGCCTCATTCGAGCAGATGACGCCGATGTTTACGTTTTTCAGACGCAAAAAGCAGACGAATCGCCCAACTTTTTTGCTGTAAGCGCTGACTTCGATTCTCCGGTTCAGCAGACCAACACCAACCCACAGCAGGACGATTTTCACTGGGGTAAAACGGAACTTATCACATACACCAATGCCGATGGCGTCGAGCTGCAGGGTCGACTTTTGTATCCTGCGAATTATGAGGACGGAAAGCAGTATCCGATGATGGTGTACATCTACGAATTGAGGTCACAAAGCCTTCATTCGTATACGCTTCCGAGCCGCACCAATTCATACAACCAGCGTCGTTATTCCTCAGAGGGTTATTTCGTATTTGAGCCGGATATCATCTACAAACTTCGGGATCCCGGGAAATCAGCCGTTGATTGTATCGTGCCTGCGGTGGAGCAGGTTCTTGCATCCGGCATGATAGATCCAGATCAGATCGGACTGACAGGCCATTCATGGGGAGCGTACCAAACCGCTTTTGTTGTCTCGCAGACGGACATGTTTGCGGCGGCAGTCGCTGGAGCGCCTCTCACGAATATGATCAGTATGTACAACTCGGTCTATTGGAATTCCGGGTCGAGCGACGCCAGTATCTTTGAAGTCCGTCAGGGCCGGTTTCCTGATCCGTACTGGAAGGATTGGGACAAGTTCGTAGACAACTCACCTGTATTTAATGCGGAGTCAATCAACACCCCACTTATGATCGCTTTTGGTGATAATGACGGAGCGGTCGATTTTAACCAAGGTGTTGAAATGTATAATACTATGCGACGCATGGGAAAGACTTTCGTCATGTTGGTTTACGAAGGGGAAAATCACGGAAACAGGAAGAAGGAAAATCAGATCGACTATGCTAACAGGAGTCACGACTGGTTCGATCACTTTCTGCGCGGACGCGAGGCTTCGACCTGGATTACAGATGGAATTCCATATTTAGAGAAGGAACTGGAGAAAAAGAAACAAACCGAAGCTATGGAGAAGAAGTCTGACTCTTGATTTTCCATGAAGACCCTCGATATCAGGTATCTCAAACTTGTAGTCGAATAACTTTTGTTGCTCGAGAATACCACGATGGGGAATGGTTCCATGCTGGATGAACTGAACGAGAGGATTGAAGAGTTAAAAAACAGGGTCGTAGAACACGAAACAAAAAGCAGGCGAATTCGCGACCTTGAGTCTGACCTTCAGCTCTACGGCGAACGCATCGTTGAATTGGCATCGATTCTCAAGAGCGAGGAAGATGACGTCGATCAGCTGGAGGGTAACAGTATTCGCGGAATGTACCTGTCCCTCCTCGGGGACAATGAAAAGGTTCTTGCCGAGGAGAAAAGGGAATATTTTGCGGCCTGGTTGAAACACGATCAGGCCGTGGAAACGGCAAAACAGACCCGAACGGAAATCGCTTCTTTACGAGCCCGGGGACTGAAACTTGGTGACCTCCGGAGTAGACAAGTAGCCCTTTTTCGCGAAAAAGAGCGATTCCTGATCGAAGCAGATGACCATTACTCGGAGCAACTCCTGGCACTGGCTGAGGAACGGGGAGTGTTTCTGGCAGAGAGAAACGAGCTCGACGAAGCAATTCGGGAAGGATTCATTCTTCAGGAAGGACTTGATGGCGTCATTCGCGAGCTTCGGCAGGCCCAGGGGTGGGGAGTTTTCGATTTGCTCGGCGGCGGGTTGATCGCTACGGCCGTTAAACACTCAAATCTTGATGATGCGAGAGTAAAAATAGCCGGTGTCCAGTTGCAATTAAATAGGTTCAAGAGAGAAATGGCAGACGTTGATGTGAAGACGAATCTCGAGATCGAGATAGGAAGGTTCACAACGTTTGCTGATTTCTTTTTCGATGGATTGATGTTTGACTGGATTGTTCAATCACAAATCTCCAAATCACTTTCGACGGTCGAGCAAACCCAAAGGGCGGTTTCAGACTGTTTGAATCAACTGAGTTTGAGGCAGGAAAAAAACAAGGCCAGAGATATTGCAATTGTACACGATAGACGCAACGTTATCAATCGCGCATAGTTAAGAGGAAAATTGTCATGAATCACTGGTAGAGAACGAAGATCAATTGATATTAGTCAGGTCGATTATTTATTTTGGGCGCTACTCTTGATAAATATTGTGGCATCACTTCCCCAACATTGTAAACTTCATGAAATCAAATAAAATCATATTGCTATTGGCAGCATTTTCGTTTGTTATGAGCGGAACTGCTGCTGCGCAAGAGCTTGTTGACGCGCTACGTCTGGTTTCATCCCAATATGCGGAGAAGTACATCGAACCATTTACCAGTGCGTTCGGGGCAGATTACAATTCGGGTCTTTTCCATACTGCTGACAACGGGCCACGGAACGGATTCCGCGCCTATCTGGGCGTGAAGATTTTTGCAACTATCATCAGCGAAGATGATAAACAATTCAGTACGACGTACAACGTCGATGTGGCGCTCGACAGAATTGTTAATGGCAAGGACGTAACACTTCGGGTACCCGCGCTGGTTACAGTTCGGAATGCACCCACGATTTTCGGCGACAGTTTGCGCGGGACTGTCACTGTTCGCGCCCTGGAAGACGTACTGGTTACAGTCGATGGCGAGCAGTTCATTGTGTCGGTCGATACAGTTTTTTCGTTTCAGACTCCTGAGGGTCTGATTGATCTTCCGGCAATGCCTGCCGCTGCGCCTCAGCTTGAGATTGGTACGATTCTCGGCACCGACCTGATGTTACGATACGTTCCGTCCATTACAAGTGAGGAGGTGGGGAGATTCGGGCTGATCGGAGTAGGTATCCGGCATAGTATCAGCCAGTATATTCCGTCACTTCCATTTCATCTGGCAATACAGGGGTCCTGGCAGCAACTGTTTTTTGACGATTCAAACGACCTTCCGATAATCAAATTGAAGACCTGGGCTGTAAATATTCAGGCCAGTAAAAAACTCGGGATCGTTACAATATATGGGGGTCTTCAGGCTGAAGATTCGAATGTGACAGTGAGTTACAGATTCGAGGGTTCCAGTGTTATCGAAGATGGCGACGTTAATGTAGATTTTGGTGTTGCAGATTTGCGCGATCCGGTGGATGTGAGCCTGGACCTGGATGGCGCCAACTATCTGAGAGCACTTGTGGGTATCTCTATTGCGGCGGGTCCGGTAGTAATTTCGACCGATTTCAGCCTCGGTTCCGTCCAGTCCGCATCTTTCGGAATAGGTGTTTCGTTCTGAATCGGATGCCGGGTCTTTTGCCTGATTTTAAGGCTCTAACTCTTTCGGAAAGCAAATGTATTGCCTGGATTCTCTTTCGGTGAGTCCGGATAACGCACTCACCTCGAGTGCTTCAGATAATTCCAAAACCTCGTTATTCTGCAGGACACCAATGGAATTTTGGGCTCTCTCGTACGCTTTGTGCCTCGACGTCGCAAACGCCAGATAATATTGAGAATCGGCCGCGGCCGATTCTGTCGAACTGATTCCCTCTGATTTCAGAAAGCCAATCACGCGGTCT
>SMXK01000156.1 GCA_004356265.1 Bacteroidota bacterium | reverse complement strand
GGCGCGATGACGGCGTTCGTGCAATAGCGTAACAATGGCACCAAGACTCAAAAGTACACCCGAATAATAGGCCCAGAATACGGTCGCAAAAACGAGCAGAAACGAATCACCGAGGCTCGTAAACCAGCCTTGTTCAAATCCTCCTATTCCGGTCGCATACGACGTGAACGCGATCTTCGCGAATTCCCATGCCACCGCGGTGATGACAGCTCCGATCAGTGCACTCTTAAAGGCCGAGCGAGGGATCGGCATGAAATAGAAGAGTTGGAAAAAGACCATCGTGCTCAGCAAGAACGGCAGGAATTTTCCTGTAGACGTAAATATTCCTCGCCACCCTTCCTGAATCCATTGAATGTCGATCCCGATCTCATTCAGAAACGCCGTGCCTGACGAATCTACCGTTTGCAGAATAATCGTAATGGCGATAGACAAGATGAAGAACACACCCACCTGCAAAACCATTCGGAAGTCAAACAGATATCCCCTTAGAATACTTCGATGTTCGTGCCATTCATCCTGAAAAATATTTGCAAAAACAGTTCTGAGAGTCGTGAATAGAGTAACGGCTGCAAACAACAATCCGAATACGCCCACAAGAGTGAGTGTGTTCGACACGTCTTGCAAGTCCCGAATCATCGCGATGATACTGTCGCTTTGATAGGTAGGCAGGAACTCCCTGATGACGTTTTCAACGTATTTGAACGTTTCCTCACCTCTTAGAAACTGACCAATCAAACCACTGGCCAGAATTACCGCAGGGATGAACGTCACAATCACTTTAAAAGCGATCGCTTGGGCACCCACAAAAATGTGTTTGACCTCTAATTCATGGATGAGGCCGGACGAATAATATTTTACGGAGTCAAGGACCCGGTCTCGTATCACACTGCTGGGGGTTAATGTCTATCAATCCCACAAAATACCAAAAAAAAGGCCCGACGACGACTGTCATCAGGCCTCAATTACATCCGATTACCCGGAATATCATGCAGAAGCTCGTCGTTTCTCGAATTCTGGCTCTGATTTATGCCTGACGGTGTCCGCAGTAATACGGCAAAGTGCTATGTCGCCCATAGAATGGACATTGAACATGATGTCCAGCATGGTGTCTTCCAGGACAGATCGGAGGCCGCGGGCCCCAGTGCCGAGGGCCTGGGCGCGTTCGACTACGGCATCGATGGCGTCTGGTTCAAATACAAGCTCCATACCGTCCATGGCAAAAAGTTTTTGATATTGCTTCAGCAAAGCATTCCTCGGCTCAAGCAGAATATTTCTCATAGCCTCGGGAGTGAGTGATGACAGAGCAGCCAGCACAGGAAGACGCCCTATGAGCTCGGGAATGAGTCCGAATTTCAGCAGATCATCCGGCTCAACCATTTCAAAAATATTCGGGTGGTGTTTGTCAATTGTTTTACCGGCTTCGGAGGTGAAGCCCATCGAACTGGTTGAAACTCTGCGAGCAATCACCTCGCTAAGGCCATCGAAAGCGCCACCACAAATAAAGAGGATATTGGTCGTATCGATATTGATCAGGCTTTGCTCGGGATGTTTGCGGCCTCCTTTGGGAGGTACTCCAGCCACGGTCCCCTCCAGAATTTTCAGAAGCGCCTGCTGTACACCTTCTCCGGATACATCCCGCGTTATCGACGCATTATCAGACTTGCGGGCCACCTTGTCCATTTCGTCGATATAAATAATTCCACGCTGCGCACGTTCAACATCGAAATCGGAGGCGTGCAGGAGGTGAGACAATATGGTTTCAACGTCCTCACCCACATATCCAGCCTCAGTCAACGCTGTGGCATCAGATATAGAAAAAGGGACGTCCAGAACACGGGCAAGTGTTCGGGCAAGCAATGTTTTGCCTGTGCCTGTGGGACCGATCAGCAGAATGTTTGATTTTTCCAGCTCGACATCGCCATAGTCATTATCGTATTCGTGTGCGTCAATCCGTTTGTAGTGATTATAAACAGCAACCGAGAGGGCTTTCTTTGCATTATCTTGTCCGATCACATATTCGTCCAGTGCCGCTTTCATTTCGAATGGATTCAGACGTTTACTCGAAGCAATTGACCGCGATGGGGTTACCTTCGCATCGGCAGGCTGACGCTCCGTTCCGTCATTACTGACGATGCCGGACGCATCCGTGATACATCGGTCGCATATATATACATCGGGACCAGCAACCATCGACGTGACTTCGTGGGCTGTTCTGCCACAGAAAGAACATCTGATTACGTCGTCGCCTTTTTGGTCACTCATACTCTGCTGAATCCTTGAAATTGGAGTGTTACGGGGCCATTGATATAGTATCTACCATGAGTGTGATATCGCACAATACCATAGATTTCTTAAACCATGTACTTGGCGGGTAATTGGCTCGTGCGCCTGAGCAAACGAGCTTCTCTTTATCATAACCATGACCGAAATTCCAATCGATCAAACAGTAATACAACTACCCGAAGGATTTATTCGACGCTTACGAAATGAATTCCATAGCGACGTTGTTGCCGGCATCGTTTCGGGGCTCAGTGGACTTCGACATACTGTTTTCAGGTTAAATGGTTTGATAAAGACTGATTCTGATGTGTTGAGTAGTCTTCACGAGCAGAACATCAACTTCAATACGATCAGCGGCCTCGCCAATGCTGTATGGATTCCCGCAGCAGAACGAGAGCGCCTGTTGAGTTCTGCCGAGTATTTCGAAAAACGTATTTACGTTCAGAATCTCGCCAGTATGCTTCCACCGATACTTCTGAATTGTGAGCCGGGTCAGAAGATTCTGGACCTGACCGCTGCCCCGGGAAGCAAAACGCTTCAAATAGCGGAATTCGCGGGATCGACCTCAGAGATAGCCGCGGTTGAATTGGTAAAGAGTCGGTTCTTTCGATTAAAAGCGAATCTGGAAGCTCACGGAGCTGGTTTTGTGAGAGTGTTTTTACAGGACGGAGCCAAGGTGTGGAAATATCGGACGGAATATTTTGATCGGGTTTTACTCGATGCGCCCTGCTCAAGCGAGGGACGATTTCTTGTATCTGAACCTGAATCGTATTCCTATTGGGGCCCGAAGAAGAATAAGGAGATGGTGCGCAAGCAAAAAGCTCTTCTGTATTCTGCTGTCCAGGCGACAGCCCCCGGTGGGCGAATTGTGTATTCAACCTGTTCATTATCCGTTGCAGAAAATGAAGGGGTTATATCGAAGCTTCTGGCCAGGTTCGAAGGAAAAATAAAAACAGTACCGATCGGGCTGGTTTTTCCCGAGATGATTCCGGCCGAGCGGACGTGGAAAGGGAAAGAGTTACACCCCGGTCTAGAAAACGCTCGAAGGATTATCCCTTCTGAATTGATGGAAGGATTTTTCCTGTGTATTATCGAAAAAACCGATTCAACAGTGTTAACAGGCCCTGGTCACGCTGCGAGCACAGCCTCTTCGCCGTATTTCTCAAGAAGGAATCGTTCGCGATAAAGATGCCGCGCCGTGGTGCACACCTTGGCCGTGTAATACGCATTAAATCCACCTGCAATTACAGCGCCGGTCACAGGCACAACCTGAGCCATTTTTGCGCCCGTTAGTTTTAATCCTAACGCTCGCGCGGCCCGTTCGATAGCTGTCGAGAGGCCCATCTGTTCCAGTGTTTGCATACTCTGGATTCTCGCGGCGCGCGAGGCGGCACGAACGGCTGGAGCGAGCGCCACATCTTTGGCTTTGGTACTGGGTTCAGCCACAAAATTCAACATTTCAAGGGCATACAATCTTTCTTCGGGTCTTTTTATGTCAAATCCGCAATAGGTCGCATATTCCCCCGCCGCTCTTAAATTTATTGAAACGAGCGCAATCAAATCAGGCACGATACCAGCCAGACCGGCCAGTCCTGTGGCAGTACCCTCAACCGCGGCCAACGAAGTGTATTTTGTTTTCAGCGAGTCCGTTACTTCGTCAATATGTTCAAGATCGAGTGCTAAAATATCTTCGTGAGAATCGACTTTATGGCCACGATTTCTGAATTCTTTGAAAACAGCGTCGGTCCAGACCGAATCCTGGGTGATTTCGTTGGTAAGATCCAGCAGGCCTGTAACCACATTTTCAATCGTCCACTCAACTCCGGGAACGCGCCGAACCAGATCTGTCACGTCATTCCACATCAGTGATGCCTTATCGGATACCTTTGAGTACCACGAGTCCGACGGCGTTTTCCACGCTTCGATTTCACGAAGAACGGAGCGTTCATATTCTGATAGTTGCCGGATATACTCAGTCATGTTGTTCGATTGCTCATGTTCGTTTTGTGACTATACGACAGAACGGTATACGCAGGTTTCAAATACATCTATATCTAAGCACTGCAACAATGTTAATCCGCTATCGGCCAAAAGAGTCCGAATCTGAATCGCCTGGCCGGGACTGGGTAGTAGGGTACGAACGAAATGCCTGTACCCGTATTGTTGCCGTAGAGGAAATTTTCGTAACTGAAAAATAGTGTGGCCGATTTGATACCGGCCTCGGCCACGAGATCCAGTCGCGGAGCAGCGTCTAACTTCAAAGCATCAAAGTCCTGGAGGAATAACAGACCAGACTGTTGATCAAGTACACGCCCTCGCATTGACTCTGACCACGATCCTCGAACAGAGAAATCCAGATTCATATCGCCTTTAAACAGAAGTCGCCGAATGCCAATTCTACCCTCAATCCAGAATCCAGGCATTGATTTTTCATAAGTACTCAGTTCAGAAATCTTGTTGGGTGAAATATCCGCAATGAACGTGGGCTTGACGGACCCGTATAGTCCACCCACGCCTGATGGGCTGAACGTTAGATCTAAGTAGCCTCCTGCGCGCGTATACGCATCGGTAAGACCGGCCTGGTTCGCTCCTTGACTGCCTTGGTGCAGAATAAATTGACTGTCTGTGTTGATATAAAACCCGGTAAGCGTAAGTCGGCCAGATTCCCATGCCTGAGTGACGGTGACCGCGAGTCGTAATTGGTTGATTTCGGGCTTCTTTTTAAGCGGATGGAATGCAGTCCCGAGGCCGCGGACGTCGAACCACTGAGATCTGATCCCAGAATAAGTGGCAGAAAGAGATACCGGGCGCAAACCGAATTTAGCCAATGCAGACGGAAATATACGCCCGTCGTCTGAATGCGCTCCAAGGGATGTATTAACTCCGATACCTTTAACGATAAATGAGTCTCGGAGAACGAGATCGTATCGATATCGAGATTCGTCTTCAGGCCTGTTGGCCGCTCGTCCGCCGACGTATTGGTCGGTCGAGGCAAATAGGTCGATGACGAATGCATGGTTTCCTACGTCGACTGGCTGCCTGAATGAGGCCGAAAACCGACTCACGCGAATGTCCACAGAATCTTTGAGTCCGCCATCTGCGAACGTTAATCTCTGGGTCGACCAACCGGCTGAAACCGTAGTTGGATTCGACGCAATGAACCGCCGATACGTCAGGCGCAAGTCGTTCCGGATGGTTCCCCGCTGCGCGTTGACGTCGTCGACCGTCGCCCCGAATCTAAAATAAATCGAGTCGTAGATGTCATTCGTGGCATGCACGCCACCATGGGCACCAACAAGATGTTTATTATACAATTCATATAACTCGATAGACCATCCGGGTCGCTGCAGTCTGATCCGACCCTGTAGTTGCCGGGCGGTTTCGAGTCTGGATCCGGGATAATCTCCCGTATGAGCTGATCCTGAGTACGACGCCAGAAGCTGCAATTTGGTACCCGCGCCTAAACTATTTAAGGATCGATTCTGCACATGAACGGCATCTATGTACGTCAGACCATTGGCGCCGCTCCGATATCTCAGGTCCGTCTGCGGAGTTGGCGCCGAATACGGGTTGGTGTACGCAGCCACGCCTGACTCAAAACCAGCGCCGGATTTTATCAGGCCAACGGATTGCAAGGTCGCATACGGGAGTAATTCATATCGAGGCCGGCCCGTAATTAAATCATCCATCTCCAGTCCGTCGAGTAGTAACATGGTTCTGTTCGGGTCGCCACCTTCGATACTGACGGATTCCGGCCAACCAAGTGTTCCGAACTCGAAATGAAAAACGCCGGCCTCGCTACCGAGTAAAGACGGCAAATTCAGTTCAGCCCGTCGCACGGGCCGTGCGAATGAGGTGGAATCAGACACTACGTATGAATCGAATTCAGGGGACTCAGCAAGTGGCGCGCGTACGACCGCTTGAACAGCGACCGTGTCCGAGGCGACCAGTATATCGGCCTCCGCCAGCGAATCCGGTACGGCACCGACAACAATTCGTGTCGAATCCGGGACCTGCGCAAAACTGCTTGGTCCCAAAACAAGTCCGCAAACAGACCCGATCAGCAAGATCAGCAACGTGGTACGGAATACGCCGCGGGCGAATTGATTCATCTGGAATTATTCCGGGAACAGGCCGAAAAGGCGGCTTTCGATCTGGGAGATGATTTCCATTTTGTCTTCCTGCACATTCACGAAATCCATTTCATCCACATCGATTATGATCTTTGGCCCGAGATCATAATTATCAATCCATCTCTCGTAGTGCCGGTTAAGCCGTTCCAGGTATTCAATTCTTATGGTGGACTCGTAATCCCGACCCCTGTCCTGAATATGCCCGACCAGAGTTGGTACGGATGCTTTCAGATACACAAGCAGATGTGGTGCCTGGAGATACGATGTCATGATCTGGAATAGGTCGGTGTAATTCTCAAAGTCCCGGTCAGACATGAGCCCCATCTCGTGCAGATTCCGAGCGAAAATTTCAGCGTCCTCATATATCGAGCGATCCTGAACAACGCTATGCGGAGACTCTTCAATTATCCTCTGATGATTGAACCTGCTTGAGAGGAAAAAAACCTGCAGGTTAAAGGACCACCGATGCATATCTCCATAGAAATCTATGAGGTATGGATTGTCGTCCACGCGTTCGAAAAACGCCTCCCACTTGAAATAATCTGACAGGATCTGAGTCAGAGAACTTTTGCCGGCACCGATGTTGCCTGCCACAGACACGTACTTTTTCTTGTTTGCACCCACCAGAGAATGAAAAGTCAAAATGACTGAAAGTGAGCGATCACTTTCGAGGTTGCTACCGAGCACATGATAACGAATGTCACGAGGTTCAGTAACGCGGTCGAACTCAAAATACCAATCCGATTATCGGCCATGCAACCAAGTGGTAGTGTTGAGGGTTCGACAGCCCTGATTTTCTGACCTGACCTGCCGCTTTTTTAATACGGTATCGGTAATAGTAAACTTTTGCCCCGATTCATGTCCAGCACGAGCGATCCAGCCACCCCTAAAAAATCCACGTACGAGCCCAGCGAGATCGAAAGAAAGTGGTACGATTACTGGGAAAAAAATGACCTGTTCAAGTCCGATGCGAATTCGGACAAACCACCATTCGTGATTGCGATGCCTCCACCCAATGTGACGGGTCGGTTGCATATGGGCCATGCGCTGCAGGACACAATTCAGGATGCGCTCACAAGGATTCGGCGGATGCAGGGTTTTGAGGTACTGTGGATCCCAGGCATGGATCATGCGGGAATTGCCACCCAGAACGTGGTAGAACGGGCGCTCAAAGAAGAGGAAGGAATAAATCGGCACGACCTGGGCCGGGAAGAATTCCTGAAACGAGTCTGGGACTGGAAAGATGAATACGGTGGAATCATTCTAAAGCAGAAAAGACGACTCGGCGATTCAGTCGATTGGTCCCGCGAACGATTCACCATGGACGAAGGGTTTTCCCGCGCAGTTCAGGAAGTATTCGTGAGGTTGTACGAAGAAGGGTTGGTGTACCGCGGCGAGTATTTAATTAACTGGTGCCCGGTCGACCAAACCGCACTTTCCGAGGAAGAGGTAGACAACGTTGAGCGAGACGGACATCTCTGGTACATCAAGTACCCGCTAACATCCGGTGACGGATTTGTGACTATCGCTACGACACGTCCCGAAACGATGTTGGGAGATACGGCTGTGGCGGTGCATCCGGAAGACGATCGCTACAAACACCTGGTCGGGCAGACGTTGGACCTTCCGCTCACCAATCGCGTCATTCCAATCATCGCCGACGACTACGTGAAGAGCGATTTTGGGGCTGGCGCGTTAAAAGTCACTCCTGCCCATGACAAGAATGATATTGAGATCGGCAAGAAACATGACCTGCAGATTATCAATATTATGAACCTGGATGGTACGCTGAACGAGGAAGGGTTAGCGTACGAAGGGTTGGATCGGTTTGTCGCCAGGAAAAAGATCGTAGCAGATCTGAAAGAGGCGGGCCTGTTGGATCGCGTTGAAGACCACAAAATAAGTGTTCCGATTTCGAGTCGATCTAAAGCGATTATCGAGCCCCTGATTTCGAGGCAGTGGTTCGTAAAAATGAAACCACTTGCAGCGCCTGCTCTGGAGGCTGTCCGGAGCGGCGAAGTTCAATTTCATCCCAAGCGGTGGGAGAACGAATATTACCGCTGGATGGAAAATATCCGGGACTGGACCATTTCGCGACAGCTCTGGTGGGGCCATCGAATTCCCGTCTGGTATCATGTGACAGACGACGGAGAAATTGATGAAGATCGACCGTTTACAGTAGCGGTAGATAAGCCCGAACCCGGAATGATTCAGGATGAAGATGTTCTGGATACGTGGTTCTCATCCTGGTTATGGCCATTCGCCACATTGGGTTGGCCCGAAAACACCGAAGACCTGAAAAAATTCTACCCGGGATCGGTTCTCGTATCGGGTTACGACATCCTGTTTTTCTGGATAGCCCGGATGGTAATGGCCGGCATTCACTTTACCGGCCATGTACCGTTCAATGACATCTTCATTACGGGGATGATCAAAGACAAACAGGGACGGTGGATGTCGAAGAGTCTCGGAAACGGCATCGATCCTCTCGACATGATCGATAAATATGGCGCCGATGCTGTTCGATTCAGTCTGACCATTTTGTGTGCACAGGGTCAGGATATCAAACTCGATCCTACAAAATTTGAGATGGGTCGGAATTTTGCGAACAAGATCTGGAATGCATTCAACGTGTTCGGTCAGTTCATGGAAGAAGGGAAAACGTATGCCCGGACTCGGTCGTTCGACCAGTTGGAGCTGGTTGAACAATGGATGTTGACGCGCCTGAATAAGGCCATCACCGAAATTGATGAGGACCTGAATCGGTATCGTCTGAATGATGCGGTAACCAAGATTTATACGTTGTTCTGGGGAGACTTTTGCGATTGGTATCTGGAACTGATCAAGCCCGCGTATGGCGGAACGATGGAGGACGAAAAAATTGCCCTCGCTGTTGAGGTATTCGAATCACTTTTGAAGCTCCTGCATCCTTTC
>SMXK01000155.1 GCA_004356265.1 Bacteroidota bacterium | reverse complement strand
TTTCTGCGCGTACAGGTTTTCGAACGTCCCAAGCATGAGCACAGAAAAAATCTAAGCATTCAATATTTGCTTGGACACATTCATTTGTCAGGATTGTTGGGAGCAGCGATGTCCTATTTGATAATGGCAAACTTTCCGAGCTTTTCGCCAATGCCGGGCGCTTCAATATGAAAGAAGTATGTCCCGTAGGCGATTTCGAGCCCGTCTTTTGTGGTCAGGTCCCAGGATTCGCGCCCGTTGTCCTGGAATCCTTCGTGCTCGATAACGGTTACCAGGTGCCCACTCACTGTGAAGATGGTAATCGTGCATTTCAGCGGCAGGTTCACAAAATCGACCCGACGTTGGCCTCGCCCCGACAGCGCTGCCGACTGCTTCCGTTCCAGAGAATTCACCGCCACATAAGGGTCTGGAACGACGTAGATGTTGTCCAGTACATTTTCCGTTTCTTCTACGGGAGCTTGCCATCCCGTGGTAGAAAACTCGAAAATGTCTTGTGATGAAAACGGTTTGAGCGTTCTTACCAGCAATTTGTCCCCGGCGACCGGCAATACCGGCTCCAGCCCTGTTGTCACATCAAATTCGAGCTTCCAGGTCAACGTCACGTTTCTGCCCCGCCGTTCGGCAATGAGGGTCAAGACATCGCCGACACTGATGGTGCTGTCTTTGCCGCTATCCGATTCGACAAATTGAAATTCCATTTTCACATTGTCGGCGAGATTCCACACCTGAAATTTCACCGGAATCTCGAACCTGCTAATTGGAGAATAGGAGGTGTCGGCAATGTCATCGAAGAATCGAATTTCGAAATCAATGGGAGTGCGAACCTGGGGTTCACTGGTCTCGATGGTCAAATTGCTTTTGCCCGACCATTCCACGGTGCTGATTTCCGGGGTCTCGTCATTTTGGAAATCAAATTTCAACCCATCGACCAGTCGTATTTCAAGCTCGCTGGATCCAAACTGGTCCGCATCGCCCGAAAGCAAGGTTTCACCGGTCATCCGATCAAAAACCGTGAACTCAGTGGTCAGATGCGACAACGTTGAATCGTCCTCAAAGATGACCTCATAGGTTCTATTCGTGACTTCGTCCGGATCGGCAATCACCGGTACGAAACTCCCGGTCGCATCTCCGATTACGTGCTGCACAGCAGCTTCGAACTCAGGTGCCTGGTGTCCGGCTGCAGGCTCGCTCGGAACCACAACGGCCACGTTTCGCTCCAACGAAAGAACATTCCCAAGGATATCGACTTCAATTCTTTTGCTGGACTCGCTTGGAGAGATGGGTTCAAGGTTTTCGAGATCGGAAAGGCCGCGCTCAAAAAAGTCAATGTCATAGCCTTTGTCTACCGCAACCACCGCATAATAATAGGTGCGCCCATTCTGCACGGTGTGATCGACGAATGAGTGTCGGAGTCCGGAATCGCGACCCATGTCGTAGCTGACACCGAGTCCTTCGAGAGGTATGGGGTGCGGCCCAACCAGGCCGTCTGCGAGATCGAACTGCACGATTGGTTCCCACAAAACAGGATTACTGAAGGCATCGGTAATCGTCTTGATAGAATTGAAGAATGGGTCGGTGGAGCGGTATATCTTGTACATTGCAAAGTCGTTGCCATAAATCGGATCGCGTGAGCTCTCGGCTATGTCATCCCAAGTCAGGTAGACTTTGCGATCGCCGGGAGTGGCTTTTAGGGTCGAGTTTTCGGGCGGTTTCACGAAATCAAAATCTGCGTCGAAGATCCTCTGCATCGTTCTTTTGTTACGCAGAATGTCATCGAAGTCGTTGCCGAACAAGTTGGCAATACTGAAGGTCTCTGAAGCGCCGGGCGGCAACTCGAAGAAGCCACTTCCGTACGAGAAGGCAATGTCAAACCCCGATGCTGCTTCGGTAAATGTGCCCGGGCGGATCTTAGTCTGCCAATAGTCCTCGTCGTCACGCGGCACGAAGGTTCCGCCGGTGCCGCCACTGAAAAAGCTGGTCAGGCCAATTTGATCAATCTCGTCATTGTCGGTAAACTCAAAATTGGGCTCCCCTGGATCCGGCCGGCCATTTCCTTCCGTGCCGTCGGTGTCGGGACCAGGATAATCCGGGTCGTTCGGCCCCAGGCCGTCGGAACCGACATCATCATTCAGCAGCTCTACATCCAGAATTCCGTTGCCATCCAGATCTTCGCCCGGATCAAGAATACCATTCAAATTCAAATCTTCGAAATCCCAATTGTCGTTGCCATTGTCATCCGTAAATGTCCTCCAGTCGCCGTCGTTATCGATGCCATCCTCCTGACTTTCATCGATCATACCATCCTCGTCATTATCGATTCCATCGATAAGGCCCGGACTCAATAAAAACGCAAAACCGAAATATCCGGTCGTACGGCCCTGTAAATCCAAACCGTCCAGATCCCACTGGAATGTTATGTCGTCAAATGTGTCGAACGCGGAGGCGTCGTCTTCTGAATCACCCTGGCCGATATCGGCATCCACGTACATGCCGACAATATTCTTATTCAGCGGTTTCTGGCTGACATTTTTGATACTGTAAATAGACATGAGGATGTCTTCCGCGAGCGGATTGCTCCACTGAAAATTGCGTACTTCCACCTGCAGCCCAACTCCCCGTCTGCCACCCTCCAGAAATGGTGCGGTATTCTCGGGAAACGGGAAATACGGAAATTCGTCGTTGCTCCTGTCATCAATGACGTAATAACTTTCTTGATCTGCGCGCACAAAAGCGCCAAAGAGACCGTTCCATTTGTTACGACGCGTGCCAGGCTCGCCGGGGAAACTGCCGTCCGGCCAATCATAAGGCCACGTTTGCGGCAAATGGCTCATGGCCGGGAATTCCACGTTGTTGATCAGTTCGCGATCCAGCAGGCCATTGTTGTTGAGATCTTCGCCTTCATCGAGCACGCCGTTGTCATTAAGATCTTCATCCACGCCCCTGATGATCTCACCGTCATTGAAATAGCCTGGAGGTGGTTCCCATCCCCAATTGTGGTCTTCCGGTGAGGGCACGTCTCGACTGCTGCCGGTGTACCTGTCACTGATGATGTGCAGTGTATCCCCTCTATCAGTAACCACCTCCGAGCCAACCCAGAAAATGTATTCAAAACCGTAGGTGACGCCGCTCCCGACCGGCCATTCCATACGAGCTTCTTTGAGGGTCCGGCTTCCGAGGTTGCCGAAATTGGAATACGCCGTTCGAATCAGATTTCCGGTATGGACACCGGTGCGATCGAGAAAAAAGTTGAACGACGTCTTACCCAACTCCGAACGTTCGCTATTCTTCTGCGCCAGAGCACCGGTAACGATTCCCAACAGCAATATTGATGCGAAAGCCGCGCCAAAGACTCTCACAGAACTTCTCATACAATTATCCCTGTTTGTACTCATTCCCTGGTCGATATGGCGTTGGCCTGTTTCCATGCTGTCCCGCGAGCCAGATTGAACGTGCTCCCGATCAAAAATTCATGCTGAATCCGAGTTGAACTCTTCGCGGCTCAGAAAACCAGTTCTGATGGGTATCGACATCGGCAAGCGTAAAGAGTCCAACGAGCCTGGCATCGTCCAATTGTTCTTGAACAGGAAATCGATGATCCTGACCGGCTCTTCCGGTGATGGGGAAAACGACCACCTCGTTTGCTTGATCGAAGAGATTGTATACCCGCAGAAACAAAGAAATTGATTGTGAACCGATGCGAGCCGTCTTCCTCAGAAACAAATCGAGGTTATGTCGCAGCGGTTTATTCTCTGTATTCTTGAACTTGGTCTTAACATTCAGGCGCAAAAACTCCGGCGTATAAGGCTGCCCGGTTGCCAGGCGCCCAATGAAGCTGACAACCCAGTTTCCAGGTTTCCCCAGCGTCAATGTCCCATTCATCGTGTGTCGTTGATCCCAGTCTAAAGGCAAAAACTGTTTTTCTACATCTTGAACAACCCCGCCGGCAGCTCCGGCTGTTTGAATGATCGCTATGTTGTCAGGATCTGACTCCGTGCCTTCGCCAACCTGGAAGGTATAATCGAGGGAGCCTGAAATCAGCCCACCATCGCTGCGTTTATCAATAGCGACTGTAAACCCTCTGTTTGCGCCATTCGCTATGTTGGTTCTGCGCAGGTAGCTGCTGAAATTTCCGATCTGTCGAATCACCTCTAATCCAATGAGATTTTTGTAATCCGAATAAAACATCGTCACGTCCAATCCGACATTCCGGAAAATTTCTTGCTGCAGGCCGATTTCATAAGAGGTCGTCTGTTGGGGCTTAAGGTTCGGATTCCCAACGATTGGCCCGTCGATGCCATTGACTTTGTATTCAGAATTATCGTAGATGAGTTCAAAGGGCGGGGTTTTGAAAAAATGCCCATACGCGACGTGAAAGACGCCCAAAGGAGAAACGGGGTAAGCAATTCCAAACCTTGGGCTTACCTGCATGCTGGTTTCCGCCTCCTCCGTCGGGGACGCGCTGAGTAGACTTACGCTGCCAACGACGGGATTGACCCGCGGATTGACCAGAGCGAGATGATCAGGACGAAACAAGTCGAATCGCACCCCCAGGTTGACAATGAGCTCATTCAACTCCAGCTTGTCTTGCGCATAAAAAGCCAGCTCCAACGGGCGATGCTCATACTCAAGGTCGCTGAATCCCGTTTCACCGGAAGCGGTGCGCTGCGGCTCCACAATTAATGCTTCCCGTGACTGCTCCAGAAACTCATCAAAAGGTAGAGTCGCATCAGGCGGAAAAAAGTTATTGCCCAGACCGGCTATATCCGAGAATTCGGGTGAGAGGCTTCTGAAATAAAGACGGTGGCTGACGATTTCGCCGCCAAACTTGAGAAGATTGTAATTGTCCACCTGCCAGGTCAAGTCCGCCCTGGCCAGCAATTTGTCATTCTCCACTCGGTCGATTCCCTGTTTGGTACCCCCAAGATGGAAGCGATCCCGTGTGCTTGATACGGTCTGCAAACGCGAATCCGTGAGATCGGTGAATAGAAAGGAGTCCTCTCGGAAGGTGGTGTAACTCAGGCTGGCAGAGTAGAAGGCTCTTGCATTGAACGTATGATTGAGGTTCAGTATATGAATCTGGCTTTGCCTCTCCAGATTCTTGAGTGCGTCGGGTGTAAAACGAAAATTGTCGTCGTAAATCCGGCCGGTCACATCCTCAAAGAAAAAGCTGTACGCGAGCCGTATCATTGGGCTCATACGGTAGTTCAGCTTGAAATTCAGGAACAGGCGCTCTCTAGGACTCATCGGCACGAATGCAGAATCCCCAGTCAGGAGAGAATCTGGAACGGGGATAATGTTCTTTTGTACGTCGGGGTCATCCGGAAATCTTCTTCTGAACCAGGTTTCATAAACTGCGACTGTCCAGGCATCCTCTGGCCGCGCCAACCGTTCTCCATACAAAAAACCGTCATCCTTGACATTGCGCCCGAAAAAATAGAAGCCCAGATTTGACAGGCCTGGTATCGGCCCTGTAATATTGCCTTCGAGGTTGCGTTCGTTCAAGGGACGCACCTCGCTCACGCCCAGAAAAGTTGCGTTGTCGTTGCTTACCCTGTCTCCGATGTACGCTGTTACCGACCCTGAATAGTGCTTTTCGGGATCTTTGGTAATGATATTGATGACACCAGATTGGGCCTGCCCATACTCGGCATTGAAGGTGCCGCTAATGACCTGAAGCTGCTGTATGGTGCCGCTTTCAATGGCAACCAAACTGCCGCCGTCCGATGAGTATTGATTGCTTACGGAGACGCCGTCTACCAGATAGGCAACCTCGTTGGTTCTTCCCCCGCGAATGTGGATACCGCCACTCGCATCGACAACAACCCCCGCTTGCAGCTGCACCAGGTCGTTCACAGTCTGCACCGGCAATTCGGCGATCTGTTCGGCGTCCACAAAAGCGGCAGAGTTGGTGCGATCCTTCACCACAACCGGGCGCGTCGCAACGATGGTCACTTCTTCTCCTTCAATGGCCTCCTGAGATAAACTGAAATCCTGCGTTGTTGTCAAGTCAACCGTAACCTGCACGGGTACACTCGTTACTGCATAACCAATCAAGGATGCTCTGAGGTTATGCCGGCCTGGGGGAACATTCAGAATGATGTAGAATCCATCGAGGTCTGTTGCAGCGCCTAACGTTGTCCCGTCAATCACGACATTGACACCGGGCATGGGTTCACCGGTCTGGGCTTCAATGACCCGGCCCTTGATTTTCCCGGTTGTGCCGGGATACGTCCCGCCGGCAGAAACAGGCAGCGCAA
This sequence comes from Bacteroidota bacterium, assembly GCA_004356265.1. Lineage (GTDB taxonomy): Bacteria > Bacteroidota > Rhodothermia > Rhodothermales > UBA10348 > N075bin62. The sequence goes on along the minus strand of SMXK01000155.1, from coordinate 136 downwards.
AACCGATGCACAACATGACCAGGAGACGCAGCGCACTCCTCGGTGTTTTGTTATTCCCATTCATACGGGCTCGCTTTTTTGGCAAATAAACTCAAGAAAATCTCTTACAAACGACGCCTTGTAAACTTACAATTAA
>SMXK01000154.1 GCA_004356265.1 Bacteroidota bacterium | reverse complement strand
GTAATATTACGCCCCCGATGCCGGGCTCAAATGTGTCATATCGGGTTTGAACAAGCAACCGCCGGTACCACTCCTTGATATCATCCTCGTGATACGGAAAAGCTTTGAAGGAGACGAATTGAGCGCGCAATGTAGCGGTTTGGAAACCCGAATAATCAGGTGGAATTGCGAAAATTGCCGAAGCGGGAGTGTTGCGTTGCACCCAGTCAAATAATCTGGCATCCTGATTGTCAGACTGCACGAACTCGTTGTAGGCGGACCCGCGGAAAATAGTCGGAATCGTCCGGTACGTCCAGTTTTCAGACCGAATTCCGTGACCCACCAGAACAGCAAGCCCTGCAGTTACAATAATAATGGTTACCGGATGTGAAAAAATTCTTCCGATTCGTTCCAGGATCGACTTGGGCATTACGGAAAAGATGCACGTAACAATGGCTGCCACCATGAACAATTTTATCGAGACAGAAAATTTAAAGAGTTGCAGCTTGGTAATAAAATCGACGTGAATCCAATAGGCATTGGCATACCCGAGTGCGAGCAACGTTGCGCATATGAGTATCAATCCTACGAGTACGAATCGCATCTTGGGCTGAAACCGTCCTCGAAACAGCCATATCGATAGACCGCCGAGTCCGAATAAAACCAAAAATCGAGTCGACATGGTCGGGTTGAACGCTGAAGGTATAAAATGATGTGGTGCACGGAATTGAGTTAGAATGGCAATAGACTCGGCGCTGATCGTATTGTGCATTTGTTCGAAAATGAGTGCTGCCAAAACCGGAGATGCCGTCACAGCAGCGGTTGCCGGTAGCCAAACTGCGGACAACACGGCCATTTTTGTCGCCGACCAGAACGACCCGGAATGATACGAGCCCCAGGTAAGAAGTAATCGCGCTACGGTGCAAAGGACTGTGAGGTGAATTCCGACGAGAGGCTGATACACAACAGCAAGCCCGCACAAAATCCCGGGAGCAATAGAGCGACCCTCCAACGTCCACACGAGGCCCCAGAGGCCAAACATCCACGCAAGCTGGCTGGGTACCAACATCCCGGTAACAATATCATTTCCTCCGAGCGTCCACAGCGTGGTTACGGAAACCGTTAATATTGCGCTTATCACTGCCGCAGGAGCGTTTCCGTTTAACGCCATCCCAATTCGGAAAACGGCCCACACAAGAAGAGAAAACGACACCAGGTACACGATTAATACGGTTGCCGGGATTCCGACGAAAATCGCCAACGGTAACAGAGTTAGAATCAGTGGAAGACGGATGTTAAAACCGTCGAGCTGTGCGTTCACGAACCAATCCCCGGAGAAGGCGGTGCTGTCAATGAATCGAATCAGAAGTGGAAGAAACTCATCCTGATCGCTGAAACCGTAATCGTACCCGAATCGGGCAAGAAAAAGGATCATGGAACTGAAAATAGCGAGGATAATCAGTCGTCCGTTGCCGGAATTAATTCTCTTGATAGATCTCGGCTTTTTCACCCGGTTTATCGGATCGATTGAATCACAGACTGTATCAATCGTAAAATACGATTCCGAGTATATCGGACACGATAATAGGTCTCCAATTCAGGATTGAATCGGCGTTTGAATTCGGCGATGTTTCTCGTATTAGCACCAACGAAATCCATTCGCATCATACCAGCTGTTCTTAGTGACTCCGATAAAAGCCCTATCAGGACCGTCATGGCCGGGCCGGGTTTGCTTCCCGCCAACCAGTAGACGGCAGTTTCGCGGCCAGTCAGCAAGATAATTCCTGCGTCTGGCGCGCCCCCCGAATCGGATGAGACGGACCAACACTCAGCGATTCCATCATCCAGCAAGCTACCGGTCATACTTGCTACGGTAGTGCTGTTGAGAGGCGGGGTCCGGGTATTTCGTTCGTATCCGCCCCTCCAAAGCTCCAGAACGGATGAAGCATCATTCTTGTCTGACCGAAGAATAAAAGAGGATCGATGTTTGTTAAACGTTCGGCGCGTGCCCTCGGACCACACCAGTTCCCCGGATTCGTCGAGTGGCAGGGTATACGTGTACAAGGGCGACGTTGACCAACCTCTCCACTGGGCTGCTCGCACGTCTTGGATTGCCGGCGGGAGCATCAGATCAACTGTTGAATTTCGTTTACCTGTCACTTCAAATAATTCATCCAGCCAGCTCGAATTGGCATGTATTTGAGCTTCTGTAGGTAACGACAGCGCATTGAGCGCACAGAACGACGTCAAGGGAGACGGCAAAATGCGGCGAAACGGACCGACATTGGTTACGAGTATCGACAATCCTGCGACGTCCACGCCGTCGGTGATAACAAACGTTGCTTCGAGGTCGAGCCCTGTCGCTTCGGATAGGGCGCTCAGGTATTCTGAGGATGTTTGAGGTGACGCAAGAACGCTCGATCGATCGAGCGCCGTCCAACGCTCACGCGTACCAGGATCATTCCAGGACAGAACTTCGACTGCCATCAGAGGATGTATTGACTGAGATCCCGATTCGTTACGATTTCGCTCAATTGGGCGTCTACGAGCGCGCGGTCAATTATAATGTGTGACTCAGAATTGGCCTCAGGAACATCAAACAGGATCTTTTCCAGAAGGGTAGTTAGAATCGTGTGGAGGCGTCGCGCACCGATATCCTCTACTTCCGCGTTAACTTTCGCTGCGATACGTGCAATATCACGAACGGCTTCGTCTGTGAACTCAATCTCAACACCCTCGGCTTTTAATAACGCCGCATATTGCTTGAGCAATGCGTTCTTCGGGATCGTAAGGATTTTGTAGAAATCTTCCTCCAGCAGGCTCGATAATTCAACCCGAATCGGGAAGCGACCTTGAAGTTCAGGAATAAGGTCACTTGGCTTAGAACTGTGAAATGCTCCACTGGCGATAAAAAGAATGTGGTCTGTTTTAACCATGCCATATTTGGTCATCACTGCGGACCCTTCTACGATCGGCAAAAGATCTCTTTGAACTCCTTCTCGAGAAACATCCGGGCCCCCTTTGTTGTCCTTCGACCCACCTACGACCTTGTCAATTTCGTCAATGAAGACGATCCCGGCCTGCTGCACCCGGTCGATAGCCTCCCGGGTAACTTTATCCATGTCAATCAGTTTCTGAGCTTCTTCATCGGCAAGTACCTCTCTGGCTTCGGCAACACTGATCCGCCGTTTCTTGCGTTTCTTTCCTCCGATGTTTCCGAACATGTCCTGCAGATTAACGCCCATTTCTTCCATCCCCATGGGGCCGAAAACCTGCAACATGGATGATCCGGCGGCTGAGACTTCTACCTCAACCTCACGCTCATCCAAATCTCCGTTTCTCAACTTAATTCGAAATTTGTCGCGTGTGCGTTCCCTCAGCTCGACGTCCGAGGTAGGATCTGCAACCGGAGCAGGCGTAGTCGAAGGCCTGTCCTGCATAACGAACCCCGACCCAGTCACGTGGGGCGCGGGCTTCGGCTGGGCTGGAGGGATTAATAGATCCAGAATTCGCTCCTCGGCAAGGACACCGGCTCGCTCCGTAACTTTGGCCGTATGTTCGTCCCGGACAAGGTTAATCGCAATATCAACCAAGTCTCGAATCATACTTTCGACATCCCGGCCCACGTAGCCCACCTCCGTAAACTTAGTGGCTTCCACTTTCATGAACGGAGCACCGGCAAGACGCGCGAGACGCCTGGCTATTTCGGTTTTCCCGACACCGGTCGGACCGATCATGATAATGTTATTAGGCATGATCTCGTCGCGAATCTCGGCATCGGCATTCAGCCTGCGCCATCGATTTCGAAGAGCAATGGCGACACTCTTCTTGGCATTTTGCTGGCCGATAATATACTTATCGAGTTCAGCGACGATTTCGTGCGGGGTAAGCTGCGGGCGCATCCTGTGATTTCCTTTCAGTCTATGATTCGGACTTCATAGGCACCGATGACTACATCAACTGTTCCTGCCCAACAAAATTCTGCTGGCTTTCTCCTTCGAAATCATCATAAAAATGATCGTCCTGATCTGCGAATTCAGCCTTGATGTCGATCACATCCGGATGATCTCCGTTGACCAGTAGCACGGTAAAGTTATGCGGAAATCCTCGACGTTTTTCCAGCCAGACTGCTCCGCATTCTTCCAGATAATTGATCATAGTTTTCGGCTCTTCACTTGAATTGGCCATCTCAGTCAGCCTTCGTAAGAGCGGAGTGAGGTAAACTTCTTCGTACTGGCCGAAGTAACGCTCGATGATTTCGAGGGCGTGCCGGCCGATAGGCTCGGTTACCGGAGCCGTTGTCTCTGGTCGCAGCGAAGTCGTCAATTCTTCCACCGGGTAAGAATCGGATTCAACTGAAACTGCAACGCCATTCATTCGGGCCAGTCCTGCTTTTTCGAATAACACTCGTGCATCAAAAAATGCGTCATGTATGTCCGACGGTACGTGTTGGGGCGACTCTGGAGCATCGAGAGATGCAACGAGTATCGTCTTTCCTGAGATCCTCAAGTTCCGAATCAGGGGAGAGTACCAGCGATCTCCGGTCAGAACAATGATCGCTTCTATATGATCGTTGGAGAACGCTGCCTTGGTCGCCTCCGATGCGAGGTCTACCGAAGCATCGTTTTTCCCGGACGGGAGCATGTGCAGGTGCGGAGTGATGCCGTTGGCTATCCATGCAGCCGCGACGCGATGTGCGCGTGGCTCCTCAGAGGAGATTACGTCGAATACAGAAGTCTGCACCACATTCATCCGCATGGCTTCTTTCGCATAATTCCGTAACTCGACAATCATTTGAACGGCGAGCTCGTCGGGATTGTGATCAGCGCCGAGAAGGTCTGAGATAATATGACAAATATTGTCGTAGTCGACCAGTACTATGGCGCGGTCGAAGGCTTTCCGGGAAGTAGTTGATCTATTCATTTATCGATGGGCGTTGTCTGATGTCAGGGGAGGCGCTGAGTCTGTTGGCTTTTATGATTCAGCGGAATCGATTTCCAGTATGGTAATGTTTTCGTTTGTGTAAATGCAGATTCCTGCAGCAATTCGGAGTGATTCTTCTACCATTTCCCTTGCTGACAATTCGGGTGCGTGCTTTTTCAACGCCCGAGCCGCTGCCTGCGCAAACGGACCACCAGAGCCGATGGCCAGAATATCGTCATCCGGTTCGATTACATCACCGGTCCCGCTGATCAACAGAAGCTTCTCATCCGAAGCAACAGCCAGCAGGGCTTCCAACCTTCTCAAAAACCGATCCGTGCGCCAGTCCTTTGCAAGTTCGACCGCCGAGCGCGTAAGCTGTCCATTGTATTGCTCGAGTTTTTCCTCGAAGCGTTCGAACAACGTGAACGCATCCGCGGTCGTTCCGGCGAATCCGGCAATGATTTTCCCACCAAAAAGTGTGCGTACTTTTTTGGCGTGGTGTTTCATTATCGTGTTGCCCATAGTGGCCTGTCCATCCGAACCGAGAACGACCCGGCCATTGTGACGGATACCGACAACGGTTGTGCTTTTGATCAGGAGTTCGCTTCTACTTGAAGCGGAGAAAGTAGTATTCAAACCAGTGTAATAATCGAGCCAAAATTAATAATAAACTTATACGTACTCGACAGAGTCGATTCTAACTCAGTGTATAATTCTACACGAATATCGGCAATTTTGCTTGAGAAGGAAATACGTAAAACCACGCATTCTTGTCGTTACAGGCCTATTTTTCGATTTCCGGGGTCCTTGATACCACTATTGTTTATATGCTGCAAGTAGTTCCACGATGTCGTCTTGAGCCTGCCGGGCCCTCGAAGTGGGCACAGTAAACTGATTTGCCATTATGACGAACAGTAGATTCGTTCCGACGTCCGATGGCACGTATCCTGAGAGGGCGCTGACACCCGTCATCGTGCCAGTTTTCGCCCGTACCTTGCCACGTGTACGGCCCGCTTTGAATCTGGATTTTATGGTGCCGTCAAAGCCTCCTACAGGCAACGAATCCAGGAAAGCATCTTTAACCGCATCATCCGGATGATGCCACATAAAAGTCAGCACGGAAGCCGTCATTTCTGCGGTCACATAAGTCATTCTTGACAAACCCGATCCTCCCTTCAGATGTATTCGACTGGTATCCACTCCAGCCGCAGCGAAGGTATCCATGGCACGAGCGATTCCCATGGCAGCGGAACCCGGTACCAAATCCGGGTCATCGACAGGAAATACCGTCCCTAATTTTTTCAGAAGCATTTCTGCATACAGATTGTGGCTGATTTTATTCAGCTCATACACGATGTCGGATAAGGGAACTGACGTGTGGGTGGCCACCAGTCGCATATCGTCTGCCTGGTAATCAAGCGAATCAGAGAGCGCATCCACATCCAACGAAACGCCATCAACTTCAATTCCAGCCGAAATGAGAGTTTCTCGAAAAACGTGCGCGAAGAACAGTGTTGGATTGGTGATGCTCAGCGATGTGCTGCCGGTACGCCCACGAGGTAATTCGCCTGCGATTACAAATTGGTTTGTGCCTCGACGTTTGTCGTACGTCGTGCGCCGAGCCGAGTCCGACGGAACGGTCAGCAGGTTGTTGGTGACAGAGATATAGTCAGTATTGCCCGGTTCCCAGGATATTTCCACGGGCTCGCCCTCGGTGGTGGACTTAAACGTGAAGTCAACGTTGTTGTCGCTCAGCGACAGCGCACTGATTTCGGCAGAATACCAGAAGGGCTCGTCGTCCCAGCTCCACGCAATGCCGAGCGGGATATCATCAAATTCATTGTCATCGCCAATGATGCTGCCATGAATTTTATGGATTCCCAGAGCCTTGAGTGAGTCCGCCCACGCCCTGAATAAGAGAGTAATATCTCCGCCGGTGAACCGTCCTCCGATAACCGGATCACCGGTACCGCGGACGACAATATCGCCGTGCAACACACCGTCGACGATTTCACCACGGGTGTACAGAGGAGTTTTGAACCTGAAATCAACCCCTAACTGATCCAGCGCTGCAGCAGTAGTGTAAATTTTTCCGTTGGAAGCAGGTAGAAAGCTTTTCCCCGCATTTTTCTCGTACAATCGTTCCCCGGAATCGAGATCAACCACCAGAACAGCCCAATTGGCGTTCAAAAAATCGGGATGAGACAAGACCGTCTCGATCCCAGTCGCAAGTTCTTGTGGGTTTCGGGGGGCCTGATCATAAGGGCCGTACCCGATAGCGGCTTCTCGTGATGATCCGCACGCAGTTAGAAAAACAGCGATCAGAACGACAGCTATTCGGGCGGTTACGAATGGCGTTGGATTCATTGAACAGATTCCGAAGTCATGATGTCCGGGATTGGGACAGACCTGATTACAAACACGTATTGTGCGTTGTCCAGTCTCGCGAATGGTCGCACCGATATCTCCCACGTTATGAGTCCCGGGCGCTCAGAAAACTGGGTTATTACGCCAACGGGGAGACCGGGCTGAAAGATGCCCGAATATCCGGATGTAACGATCATATCCGATACGTTGATCTCCTGCGAAAGAGGGACGAAATCAACGGCCAGTCTATCAAAAGCATCTCCGTCCCACCGAAGAATTCCATCGCTGTTGGAGCCTGAAATTTTTACAGGTATTGAAAAATCACCGTTCAGATACGTCATTACGCGCGAGACTCGCGCGCCTACATCTACGGTTTTTCCCAGTATCCCCCGGGTATCGATGACCGCCATGTTCTCTGATATACCGTGTTCGCTGCCTATATCAATGGTCATGAAATTTCTCTCGCGCGTGATATCCTTATAAATGATAGTTGCAGCGACAACATCATATTCTTCGACCAACGGCAGATTCAACATCTCACGAAGCTCATCATTTACTGCAGATGCCTCCCTTGCACGGGCGAGATCACTGGATAATCGATGATTTTCGTTTCGTAGAGCTTCGTTTTCGTCTGCCGCCCTGTAATAGTTGCCAAGCCAGGAAAACCAGCCTTCGACTGAGCTCGTGGTTTCAAGAGCTCTCGCACGCAGACCCCGAACCATCGGGTCGTTGACCGACAACAATACCGATATCGAAATCAGCAGCAGCACAAGCAGCAACACCCAGTCTCTAACTTTATTCCAGAGTCGAATCATGATATCGAGCGTTTAGTCACGGTATTTCGGGCATACTCAGTGCCGGAAGTGTCTTTTACCTGTAAAGACCATGGCGACGTTGTGTTCTTCCGCGGCGGCAATTACTTCCGCGTCACGTATGGAACCACCGGGCTGGATTGCTGCTCTGGCTCCGCTGGACACCGCGTCGAGCAAACCATCAGCAAAAGGGAAAAACGCGTCAGAGGCAACTACACAATCTGTGAAATCGAGTTCAGATTTAGCACCTTTTTTTACGGCCACTTCAGAGGCGTCTATCCGGCTCATTTGCCCTGCACCGATCCCGATGGTCTGACCATTTTTTGCATAGACAATCGCATTACTCTTAACATGTTTTGCAACGCGCCAGGCAAAGTCCAGATCGGCCCATTCACTATCACTGGGTGAACGAGATGTGACTTCATCGCACTGTGCCTTCATTTTTTGAAAGGGAGGTAAGACTGAATCACGGTCCTGCACCAGCCAACCTCCTACAACTGATCGCAGGTCTTTGGCATCGTCGGTCCTGGCATCAGCGCGCTGTTTCAGAAGACGCCTGTTTTTTTTCTGAGTCAGGAAATCGAGTACCCCTTCTTCGAAATCAGGAGCAATGATGATCTCCGTAAAAACGGCATCAATGGCCCGGGCCGTTTCGATATCCAGAGATCTGTTCACAATGACAATTCCACCAAAGGGAGACTGTCGGTCGGTTGAAAACGCCGCGTGATAGGCGCCCGACAATGTGTCAGAAACCGCCACGCCACAGGGATTGGTGTGCTTCAGGATGGCGCACGTTGGTCCATGATCCCGAAATTCGTCGATCAGGGAAAGGGCAGCGCTAAGATCAATAATGTTGTTAAACGAGAGATCTTTACCGTGGAGTTTTTCAACGAACCGGGATAAATCGCCATACAGGGTAGCGCTCTGATGGGGGTTTTCACCGTATCTGAGCTGCCCTGCGTTGGGGGCTGAAAATGTCAGTGCGTCCCGGTCTTTTATTGTGTCTTTTTCAGTGCCTGATCCCGATGACATCGAGGTAGCCGGCCTTGCAAAATATTGGTTAATCGCAGCATCGTACACAGCCGTGTGCTGGAACGCTTTATGGGCGAGCGATCTTCGCGTTGCCATGGACAATGAGCAATTGTTTTCCTTCAATTCAGTCACGATCGCCTCGTAGCTGTCAGGCGAAGTAATGGCGGCTGTAAAAAAGAAATTCTTAGCACCGGCACGAATCATTGTTGGTCCACCGATGTCGATATTTTCTATCGCGGTCGAATCATCTGTATCGGGTGAAGCCGTCGCTTGCGAGAACGGATATAAGTTTACCACCACGAGATCGATAGGGGCACTACCGTGTTTCTCGAGTTGGGCGAGATCCTCGGCATCCGTCTTACGGGCCAGCAGACCTGCATGCACAATCGGGTGCAGGGTTTTTACCCGTCCATCCAGAATTTCAGGGTATCCGGTAAGTTCAGAAACGGATGTAACGGGAAGTCCTGCGTCCTGAAGCGCCCGCGACGTGCCTCCTGTTGAAATGAGTTCAACACCCATTTCGTGGAGATATGTAGCCAGCGCTACGATTCCGGTTTTGTCGAAAACGGATAATAACGCTCGCCGAATGGGGTACAGATTTTCTGGGGCAGGGAGGTTTTTGGTCTGAATCATCCGGTTAGAATATAAATGGGGTCACGATGAAAATTCGTTCAGAAGCACCATGTTTATGGCGTCCGGGTAAAGCTGATGTTCAACGTCGAGCACGCGAGCGGCGAGAGTCTCAGGCGTATCATCGGGCAACACGGGAATTTCGCGTTGTAAAACGATCCTTCCCGTGTCATACCCCTGATCTACCACGTGAACAGTAGCACCAGTTCGATCTGTGCCACTTCTTAATACGGCCTCGTGAACATGGTGGCCGTACATACCTTTTCCGCCAAATTCAGGAAGCAGAGCCGGGTGGATATTTAGAATTCTGCCGGGAAATTTCTGAATGATGGCCGCGGGGATTTTTTTCATATATCCTGCCAGCGCGATGAGTTCGATTCCGCATTCATCCAGTGCGTTTAAGAGTTCTCGAGCAAATTCGCCCGCCCTTGAATACGACGTTGAGGATATTACAATTGAATCTATGCCCTCGCGCGCGGCGCGTTGAAGAACGCCTGCTTCAGCGTTATTGGTTACGCACAATACGACTTCGATTGCGGCGTACCCGCTCTTTTGAGCGTCGACAATGGCCTGGAAATTTGACCCGCCACCTGAGGCGAACACGGCGACTCGCATAGACGTGCGGATGATGATATCGGAGAGGAAAAAACCGATCGCAATGGCCAATCGGGAAGGAGGCATTATAGTACTGACTGGCGTTCGAATCACCTATAAAAGAGACCGTGAAATACGGCGAAATTTCTAAGTAACGACGGATTCAAGCATAGACAGAGTAGCCTGGTTTTCGTTGGTTTCGAGCTTCGCCCGGATGCCGAAAGGAATCGCCGATTTAACCGGGATGTGCCCGTATAACAAGTCGGTGGCTACAGGGTATTGAGCGTCCCCGAAATAATCATCCAGAATCCGGTTGAATGTGAGAGATGGCCGGTCGGGCGGGGGTTCGCACTCTGTAAATGCTCCCAGAACAAGACCCGACAGTTTATCCAGGACACCTGCCAGATGTAATTGGGCAAACATCGCGTCCAGCCTGTACGGCGCTTCGCCCACATCCTCGAGAAACAGAATGGCTCCATTCAGATCAGGAAAATACGGTGTTCCCAGCAGCCGTACCAGCGTCGAAAGGTTGCCACCAATGAGCGGCCCCTCGGCTTGTCCACTCCGAAACGAGACGAGTTGGTGGCCTCCCGGAGACGGCAGGGGGGCCAAGATGTTACCGCTGGCTACACTCCAAAAGATTTCCTCGGTTTCGGTACCAATTTCGGGCCAGTCTACGGCAACCATCGGGCCGTGAAGGGCCGTCCACCCCGCGCGCTGATATAACGCGCAATGAAGAGCTGTGATGTCGGAGTAGCCGACGATCAATTTCGGATTCGATTGTGCGGTATCGTAGTCG
>SMXK01000153.1 GCA_004356265.1 Bacteroidota bacterium | reverse complement strand
TCGTCTCCCACATCGCCGGTCGATACGATTGACGCAAGGGATTCGGCATGCCTGAGCGTGAGGCGCTCAATGAATTCTTTCTCGAATTCTTTTACGCGTTCGATCGGAATCGAGTCCAGATATCCCTGGGTCGCGATGAAAATCACAGCGACCTGCTGCTCAACAGGGACGGGCTGATACTGTCCCTGCTTGAGTACTTCAACCAGTCGCTCACCGCGCGTCAGCTGACGCTGAGTTGCCGGATCCAGATCAGAACCAAACTTCGAGAACGCTTCCAACTCGCGGAACTGTGCGAGGTCAAGACGAAGCGTACCCGATACTTTCTTCATGCCCTTGATTTGCGCGTTTCCACCCACCCTGGATACTGAAATACCAACGTTTACAGCCGGACGCACGCCCGAGTTAAACAAGTTCGATTCCAGGTAGATCTGACCGTCCGTAATCGAAATCACGTTCGTCGGGATATATGCAGACACGTCACCGGCTTGAGTTTCAATCACCGGAAGCGCGGTCAGTGAACCGCCACCTTTGACTTTTCCTATCAGGGAATCCGGAATATCGTTCATTTGCGCTGCGATTACGTCACTGCTGTTGATCTTAGCTGCGCGCTCGAGCAACCTCGAATGGAGGTAGAAAACGTCTCCTGGGAATGCTTCACGCCCGGGAGGACGTCTGAGCAAAAGCGAAACCTGTCGATACGCTACAGCCTGTTTCGAAAGATCATCATAAATGATCAAGGCATGGCGACCTGTATCCCGGAAAAATTCTCCAATGCAAGCTCCGGCATATGGAGCCATAAACTGCAGGGAGGCAGGCGCAGAAGCACCCGCATTAACGATGACAGTATACTCCATTGCACCGTGTTCTTCCAGCGTTTTGCGTACCTGAGCAACAGTCGAGTTTTTCTGACCAATGGCTACGTAGATACAATAAACCGGCTTGTCGGTCTCGTGTGTAGACTTCTGGTTGATTATAGTATCAATCAAAACGGCGGTTTTACCCGTTTGCCGGTCACCGATCACGAGCTCACGCTGCCCGCGACCGATTGGTATCATCGAGTCGATAGCCTTGATTCCGGTTTGAAGCGGCTCCGTAACGGGCTCGCGGTAAATCACCGATGGAGCTTTTCTTTCGAGCGGCATTTCCAACATTTCGCCCGATATAGGACCTTTACCATCCATGGGGCGGCCGAGACCGTCAAGTACCCGACCCAGAACGCCCTCAGATACCTGAACTGAAGCAATCCGTTTAGTCCGGCGAACCTGATCACCTTCCTTAACCTCGTTCACTTCACTGAAAAGAACGGCGCCAACATTGTCCTCTTCGAGATTAAGAACCATTCCGGTTACGCCGCTGGATGGAAACTCAATGAGTTCACCCGCCTGTACGTTTGAGAGGCCGTAGATACGCGCGATACCGTCACCCACCTGCAGGACGCTACCAACTTCGTAAACGTCGGTGCCCGCTTCAAAGCCGCCCAGTTCCTTCTTCAGGACCGCTGTGACTTCATCCGGTCGAATTGCCGTTGCCATCGTGTCTTAATTTTGAGTTTGCTGAATTCGCCGGAATGCTCCGGCATAAATAAATCTAACTGGCTGCGTAAACGCCTTCTTCAAGGCGTTCTCGCAACGTTTTTAACTGGTTGACGAAGCTCCCGTCATAAACCGTATCCCCGATTTCAACCACGACTCCGCCCAGAATCGAGGTATCGACTTCAATATTCAGTCGGACTGTCTTCCCTGTTTTGGCCTCAATTGCTGAGATTAATGAGGCTTCTTCGGAAGCATCAACCGGATGCGCAACGCGCGCCGTAACCCGAACAATGCCAGACTGCTCATCTCTCATTGCCTGGTATGCTGCAACAACTTCCGGAAATAACTGCTCCCGACCCTTATTAATCATGAGTAGCAGGAAGTTCATCGTCAGCGGCTGCAATCTTTCGGCGAAGAGTGCCTTCGCTGTTGATTCCTTTTTCTCACGAGAAATCACAGGACTTCCGAAAAAATGGCCCAGATCGGGAGCGCCTTCAAGGCTTTCCCGGATCAACGCCACATCAGCATCAGTCGCTTCAACGGCGGATGAACTGTGCGCCTCTTCGTATAAAGCGCCTGCATATCTGCGGGCAATCGTGGTGTCGCTCATGCTTAATTCTGCGAAAGTGTTCCCAGAAAATCATGTACGATTTTCCTCTGCTTATCCGCGTCCAGGTTTTCGTGTAGAATTTTCTCAGCCGCATCGATAGCCAGATCCGCCACCTCGTGACGAAGAGCTTCGAGGGCTGATACCTTTTCTCGTTCGATTTCCTGACGGGCCTGTTCCTGCAACGATTGAATCTGCTCGCGGGTCTTGGTCACCTCGGCGCCGCGAATTTTTTCCGCATCTTCCCGGGCCGCTCTCAAGAGGGCCTGTGCAGAAGCTTCCGATTCGCGACGTGCGGTGGTATTGTCTGCCTGGATAGCTTTTGCTTCTTCAAGCGCAAGACGTGCCTGATCCATCGAATCCTGAATATTCTTCTCGCGAGAGTCGAGTGCTTCAGTGATCGGACCCCATGCAAAACGTTTCAACACAGCCATCAGCAGGAGGAAGGTTACCAACATCCAGACAAACAGCCCGAGATTTGGTGCAAGTAGGTTTGCTGCCAGTATCATATCGCTATTCTTATCGGTTCAAAAAATAGATCATGTCGCACGCACGGGCTATTCAGCTCCATTGCTTACGCTGCGGTGGACCATTTAACGATCCACCGCGTGCCGTGCAGACTCGTCTATTTGAACGCAAGAATGATGCAGATTACAAGACCGAAGAGGGCTACACCCTCGATCAGCGCTGCTGCGATAATCATAGACGTACGAATTTCGCCTAAGGCTTCCGGCTGACGTGCAGAGGCTTCCATCGCTGGACCTGCTAGACGACCGATACCAAGACCTGCACCGAGTGCAACGAGACCTGCTCCGAGACCTGCTCCGAGAAATGCCAATCCTGACGGTTCCATAGAATTTCCTTTTATCTTTTTGTTCTTACGTGTAGTGTGGATTATTACCGGTCCTTACGAGCCGGCTTCAACAGTTGCGAGCGACCCTTCGGCATCGTGCCCGTGGTCCTCATGATGTTCATGCTCTACAGCCGCCATCCCAATGAACAGAGCCGAAAGCATGGTAAATACGTACGCCTGAATAATTGCAACCAGTATTTCAAGCAGGAAGATGAATAAGGCAAACGCGACGCTGATCGGTACGACACCGAAACCAACCGCCGGTCCAAACAGGTCGGCAAACGAAAAGATCAGCCCGATCAGGCTCAGTATAACCAGGTGGCCTGCGGTCATGTTCGCGAACAAGCGAATGGCCAGGGCAAATGGTTTTGTGAACAGTCCCAGGATTTCAACCGGGATTAGAATCGGCTTGACCAGGATCGGAATTCCCGGTGGCCAGAAAATGTGTTTCCAGTAATCTTTCGTTCCTGCGAACATGGTGTAAATAAAAGTCATGATGGCGAGCACCGCCGTCACCATGATATTGGCGGTGGCAGTTGCGCCAAATGGAAATAGTCCGATCAAATTGCATGTGACAACGAATAAAAAGACCGTCAGTAAATAAGGCACGTATTTGTCAGCTTTCGGCCCGATGCTGGGTCGTACGATATCGTCTCGCACAAATAAAACAAGCGACTCCAGCAAATTATGGAATCGCCCTTTTGGAGCAGTGTCGCGGCCTATGCCTTTCTTATAACGGCCGGCAATCGGCAGATATGCACCCAATACAATTAGCATGGACAACCAGGCAAAAAACAGGTGCTTGGAAATCGACATGTCGACAAGAATTTTCCCGGAGCCGGCAACGATGTGGGCGTCTAAAATACCACCGTGGCTACCCTCTTCAATTTCGGCGACATACCCGGCTTCAACTGCCGCGTGTGTTGACCCAAAAAAATCGACCCCAATCTCGCCGTCGGCCCGCCGCACGACAAATATACGGGGGAGTTCCAGTTTCGGCATCGGCGAAAAATCCAGGTAATACGCGTCCGAGTTATGATGTACCGCATCGAATTTTGCCGGCTCTTCTTCATGATCACCTTCTTCCACATGTTCGTCAGCTTCGCGTTCATCGGAAACGGGAGCATCCTGCGCAGCTTCATGATCCTGCATCGATCTTGCCGCCGAAGAGGTCGGAAGAACGATCGCAATGGCGATCATCAGAACAAACAGAAGTTGGAGCCTTCTGAAAATCATGAGACAAAAAGAGGTTGTATTACGTTCAGACATTTGAACTGCCTGCGCCGGTGGGGTCACCGGTCTTTTGCGAGGCAGCAAGTTGACTGCGGTGCAACATTAATACTTCAAGTATCAGCCCCAGTACAAACACAGCAAAAAAACCTCCTAAAAAGGCTGGTTGATTCACAGGTGAAAGCACAAGAACCAGAGTAATCACGGAGATGGCCACAAACAGCCTTATTCCGATCCCACCAAGAGCAATAATCAAAAACATTCGCTGACCGCGGCTGAGTGCATATCGAAAAGTCATATATGCCGACAGCACATACAACACGCCAATTCCGACGCCCGACAATACACTCGTTAAAATCTCATTCGTCATACCTGACATTCCTGGTTTACGGATGAATCGACGTTCAACCTCGTCACCGCATTCTCGCGAGCCCTAAATTACGCAGATCCTGAATTTCCGATTGCATTTGAGGGTGAATAATGAATGAACGCACCCCTATAATGCCGTGAAAAGGTTGTGAACGAAATCGGCTCCTAATTTCTTTTTCGGCTTTTGGCATCAGCTTCCAGTCTCTTCACGAGCTTGAAAAGCTGAAAGAAAAATGCCACCATCCCTACGACCGCGCCGACGATCAGAAGCCAGGGCGTTGTATCGAGCCATCGGTCAAGCAGATAACCGATAAAAATATAGACCAGCATCGAACCGGCGAGTTGGACACCGATCGTCAGAAAGGAAGATGACGCCCGAAGATCTGCTTGCCAATGGGCCTTTTCAGGAGAGTCGGGTTCCGACATGGCCGCATCGAGATGAATTATTTAGTAGCCTGTTGGTGCACAGCAGGTTTACCTCCTGGCAGCGACTCTTTATCAACAATCCCGTTGCCGAGTTCTTTTGCGCGGTTTTTGTCCAGCTGGCCCATTTCGCATTTGCCCTCAACCACGGCGCCTTCTTCCACAATCAGCCGGGACGTCCGAATGGTTCCTTCAACCCGGGCCGTGGACTTGAGCAACAAACGACCTTTTACTGAAATCTCGCCTTTGATCCGACCTGCCACATCGGCGTCTCCAGCGTTCACATCTCCTTCCACTTCTCCGCCGGCGGCAATAATTGCTTTGCCCTGCACGATCAGAGAGCCGACAATACGACCACTGATTCTGATATCGTCCTTGGCGCGTAGCGTGCCTTCGACCGTCGTGCCCTCTCCGATCATGTTAATCTACACGGGTCCC
>SMXK01000152.1 GCA_004356265.1 Bacteroidota bacterium | reverse complement strand
TGGCAATAATTAACTCATAAATGCCCATTCGAAGTATAATCCGGACAATCGGCTCAAGCTTTTCGGCGTTCCCTGAATAAAATGAATCGACCAGAAAATCCAGCCATCGGCGGTGGCGGGTAATTCCTGCGACCAAATCGGTTAGCCTCCTCTCAAGCCTTGGGTCTGCCGACTTCCTGCGTCGGTCCAGGCCGGTAAATGCCCCTGCCGATTCAATTCGCAACAACGATAGAACAGCCTGCTTTCTGAGTGAAGCTGATTTGGCGTTACTCATGTATCAGTCGGCGTTAACATTTTGAAATACAAATCATCCGGATTGGTCGATCCCGGGATATCAATTTCCGTTCGGCCGGAGAAACCGATCTTTTCCAGAAGTCTGACAGATGCGTTATTTCGGGGCGAAACGATCGCCAGAACTTTTCGAATATGGTTCAGGCGAGCCGTTTCCAAAATCATATTGCAGGCCTCAAACGCAACGCCTTTCCTCTGATGGTCGGCCAGAACTGCATACCCAAGATCGGGGTCCGACAGATACTCTCGCCTCAGCAATCCACAAATCCCGACCAGCGTCAGATCAAACTTGAATTCAATTACATCAAGTCCGAAACCGTGTTCAATGTGGCTTGCCGCGGGACCATCGGTAATATATTTCTCCGCGTCCTTATTTGTTCGTACACCTTTATCTCCGATATGCTCAAGGAACGCCGACTCATTCAGCAGCTTCAAAATAAATGGGGCGTCCTCCAACTCCATTCGCCGAATTCGTAGCCGATCGGATTCCATACCATCTTCAGTTCGTAGCAATTCAATTGTTGGCAATTCAGATTCTGACAATTCAAACGGTGGCGGTTCGAACTGTGACAGTTCAGTCGATGACCGCCGGGATGATTCTATCCTGAAGTGCTCGCCAGGATTGTTTAAATCGTTCGCCGTGAATATTCCAACCATCGAAGACTGCGATCAGATCGTATTCGGGTGCGACCATCAAGAACTGCCCACCATAACCGTTCCCGGCAAATATTTGTGGTTCGCCGTCTTTTTGGAGCGGCACCCACCATTGATACCCATAACCGGGATCAATCCGCTGATTGTCCGGATTGATATCAACAACGACCGGCGAAATCGAGGCTTTAACCCACTCTTCCGAAATTACCTGAGTACCGTTCCAGTTTCCGTTTCGCAGGAATAAATACCCGATCCGCGCCAGATCGTGGGTTGTCAGATACAGTCCCCCTTCGGTATCAGCCTCCCCGGACACGGTTGTTTTCCAGTAATACTCGTCGATGCCGATCGGTCTAAACAGGCGATCGTTAGCCCACTCGTCGGCTCTCTTTCCAGTCGCCTCACGGAGAATATGTCCGATCATTACACTTGCCCCATCGTTGTACTGATAAGTCGTGCCAGGATCTGCGTACATCGGTTGATTTAAAATGAACGGCATCCACTCGTCGCTCAACTCCATCACGATCGTAGAATGGTCAGAATCGCTGTATCCACCGGATGTATTCCACTTTATTCCTGACCGCATCGTGAGCAGGTCTTCCAATCTGATGTCCATTTTTCGCGTGTCAGACCGATCAAACTCATAGTCGCTGAAATACGGCATCACTTTAACATTCACGCTGCTGATGTATCCTTCGTCGATCGCAATTCCAAGCGCAGCCGACAAAACGCTCTTGGTTACGGACTGCATTGAATGTAAATGCGTTCCATTGTAGAATGGATGCCAGTTCGTGTCATCGTAGTTATATTGGTGCCGCGTTGTATCGTACTGCGCCATAACAGATTCGTAATCATTTTCGAAATGCTGATCTGCGATGGACCTGCCATTCCGGATAAGTAGAAAATGATCGATCGGACCGTACTCACCTGCCGTGATTTCGTCAATAATCGCTTGAATCGCGACCCCGTCTACCCCTTCATCCTCGGGTGTTGAAACTTCCCAGCTTTCTCCCGGCCAGCTGTATTTTATTGACTGGGCAGTCGATTCGCTCACCACCAGAGTCAGCGCCGACCAGGCCAACAGAATGGCCGACATTCCTGATGCCGTACTCCGGGAGCTCGACCCTGATAATTTTATGATACTCATCGTTCCTTGTTCATTAATGCTGGCCAGGTATCGGATAACCGGTATCCTTCCGGCCATGGATCATCTGGATCCAGCATAACCTGATGAATTCCTGTAATCCAGGCCCTTCCAGACACCTGCGGTACAATCGCCGGGTATCCGTCAATGGCCGTTTCTTCCTTAATAGTACACTGGAATGTGGAACCTATTATCGACTGTGCAACATACTGATCGCCGATTTTCATGCGACCCTGTACATGAAATACGGCCATCCGAGCAGAACATCCCGTACCGGTAGGACAACGATCAATTTTTCCGGGTCTGATAGCCACCGCATTCTTGCCAGAAATAACCCCGTCGATATAGGAAACTGGGCCGGCGAACTGGCAAAATGAAATATGAGACCAGTTTGTATCTCCAGGATGACTGAACCCGAGTTGATCGTTTGCAGCGTCGGTGATTTTCATTCCTACTTCAGCGAGGTCCCGCGCTTCGTCCGGAACGATATCAAAGCCGAGCGCCAGTGCATCCACGATTACAAAGCTGTCGCCGCCGTAGGCCGTATGAACCGATAACGTTCCCACCCCTTGTACCTCAAGCGGAGCGTCAATTTTTTCCGCAAACGACGGTACGTTTGTGATGGTGATCCTGTTTACCCGTCCGTTTTTGCAGTCAGCTTTTACTCGTATAAGTCCACCAGGGGCCTCCAGAGTAAGCTCGGTCACCGGCTCTTCCATTGGTAATATCCCGGTCTCCAGAACCACATTTGCGACACATATCGAATTGGACCCCGACATCGGCGGTGTATCCTCGGGTTCCATGACGATGAATCCTACGTCGGCATCCGGATGACGGGGTGGAACGAGAAGGTTTACGTGTCGGAAAACTCCTCCGCGTGGTTCGTTGAGAACAAAATTTCTAAGTTTTTGGTCATTTGCGATAAACGACCTCTGTTCCCACAGTGAATCTCCGGGGGGCGGAAGAACGCCGCCAACTATTACATCCCCGACTTCGCCCTCCGCATGGCAACTCACGATATGAATCACATTTCTGACGTTCACGCAGATTCTGCCCTGTTTATTCGCCACTGCGCGATCCCGCGAACAATTCCGATCAGACTGATCGCAATCCAGAAGACTTCAATGATAAACGACGACAGATTAAAACTGTACAGAAGCGAAACCAGAATAAAAACTGCGCCAATAGCGTTAATAACCGAATACAATAATCCTCGCGCGTCCAACCAATCCAACTGAATACCGAGGTACGAACCGATGATCGCGATCACACCGATATTCCCCAGTAAATCATACCATCCGTATTCCATAAATATGCCAGAGCTATAAGATAATGCGATACTTATCGAGATCTGGGAGCCGGCACTAACCGGACGATCGATTGCGTCCCTTCTGAATTATCGATAGCCAGATATATATAACCGTCTGGTCCCTGACGGACATCCCTGACGCGCCCGATTCCTTTCAACAAGGTTTCCTCCCCTGTGATCGAATCACTGTCCACTTCCAGCCGCGCGAGTTGTGTACCGACAAGGCCACCGACAAAAAAGTCCCCTTTCCATTCCGGAAATTTGTCCCCGGTATAAATCAACAGCCCTGACGTAGCAATAGACGGAACCCAAAAATGCCTGGGCCCTTCCATTCCTTCTTTCTTGATCCCCTCATGAATGGCTGATCCACTGCCGTAGTTGACACCGTACCCGACAACCGGCCAGCCATAATTCAGTCCTTTTTTTATGATGTTCAGCTCATCTCCCCCTTGTGGCCCATGTTCAATAGCCCACAACACACCTGATTCCGGATGAACTGCAATCCCCTGTTGATTTCTGTGTCCATAACTCCAGATTTCGGGCTGGGCATCATCGTCGTCAACAAACGGGTTGTCCTCTGGTATGCGGCCGTCATCGTATAGTCTGTTGACCGT
Organism: Bacteroidota bacterium; assembly: GCA_004356265.1. Lineage (GTDB taxonomy): Bacteria > Bacteroidota > Rhodothermia > Rhodothermales > UBA10348 > N075bin62. Next base: position 3,007 of record SMXK01000152.1, on the reverse strand, counting down.
CCCGTGGTGATTCGAGATATCTTGCGCGGGGTGAGCTTCAAGGTCTCCACTGGGTGAAGCCTGCCGATCGCCGACCGTCACGAACAAATAGCCATCCGCGTCAAAGGCGATACGCGAACCATAATGCCCACGCCCTTTCGTGTCAGCAACAAATATATCCTGAGTGTCAAGGAGCGCATCATTCTCCAGCCGGCCGCGGAGCACGGCAGTTGTTGACGAACTGTCGGGGAGTGGTTTTGAATACGTAAGATAAATCAGATGATTTGAGACGAAGTCAGGGTGCGGGACCACATCTAACAGCCCTCCCTGACCGACAGCGTGAACTTCCGGTACTCCCGAAACTGAACCCTCTAACAACTCGCCATTTCTGACAATCCGAAGCCTGCCAGGCCGTTCTGTTACGAGCATATCTCCATCAGGTAAGAATGCAATCGACCAGACGTGGTCCAATCCTCCAACTATCGTTTCGACAGTGAAATCGTGTTTAGATGATCGATAGATGTCCTGGCAGGAGGCGTCAGAGGTTAACATCGCTGCTGACAGCAGAAGAAGTAGCGCGCAGTATTTCATGAGTTCAATAGCGTTGGCGGAAGGCCTGACCCGTTTGTGAAGTTTCACGTTCGGCAAATTTACCAAAAGGTAACACCAATCCTCTTCGAACGCACGGGGTGAATGGGTGAATCATACAGATCTGCCAACTTGACGTGTGTCGAGCTGATATCTGGTGATTATTCTCTGTTTTACGTCTATTGGACTGATGTAAAGAAGTATTACAATCTGTCAACTTTTTACCCCCTCTATCGTACTTTCCAATGTACCGAAGAGCTCAAACAAGACGAAGATTATGAACAGACGTTCGTTTATCTCAGGACTTCCTCTGGTCGCGGCTGGTTTTTCGCTCGCGCTGAAAAGTGACATCAAGCCATTTTCGATAGAACATCCGGACCCGCGACCCGATATAGATGCATCGAAAGTGATGGATGGCAAACCGCTTGCCGTCTGGCCGAAACATGTACAGGAGATCTACGAAAAGATCCGCGAAATGCCTCATATCGCGGACGGCATCGGCTGTTCTTGTTATTGCAAAACGCTGCCAACGTACCGTTCCCTTCTGACATGCTACTATGAGGACGGAATGGCGATGGGATGCAACATCTGTCAGGGAGAAGCAACCCTCGTGTACACTAGGTTCAAAGAAGGGCAATCGCTCAAACAAATCAGACGAGCCATTGACGCTAGATTTGGTTGAACAACGGTTCGACAGCGCGTGCGCATCTTTTCCGAATCAGGACTGATTGCTGGCGAAACCGATTCCCGGATAGACTCCGTCGAGGTTTCACCGGCATACGCTGACTCTCGAAGCAGCATTCCAAATATTGAAACAGCTGCTGAGCGGCCGATGCCAGGGCTTGAATTGTGAACGAATCAGTAAGATCGTTGGCGCTCACGCACCGGTAGCGGATCGTTGCTATATTTTCCGATTCTAAGTGGTAGTACAAATTTCGACCAATCGGGTTTTACATTTTTCCGGCTGCAACGAACCCACGTCGACCTTTGCGGAAGCGGAACACCAAATCAGGAAATTATTTTGGACATTCATTTTTCGAAATTAACTCTTTCAAAACACGTTTACGCCTGCCTGATGTTGTCGCTGCCGTTTCTCGCCATGTCAGGCTGCAATCTGCCCGATCGCGCTGCGGAACAGCGTGCCAACTCTTATTCTGAGACTGCGACAGCTAGGTCCTTTGAGGTCGAAATTACCAAATCAGTAATTGACGAAATATCAAGACTCGGGCTCCAGACGCCCGTTTCCGGTAGACTTTTTGTCGTTCTGACAAACAATCCAGACAGAGAGCCTCGATTCCAGGTCGGAGTCAGCGGCGTCCCCTTCTGGGGAATAGATGTGCAGAATATCGCGGCCGGAGACGTCATTACCATAACGCCCGGAATGGAGGACGTCCGCGGTTATCCATTCCGATACCTTGACGAGGTTCCTAATGGCACGTATACTATGCAGGCCGTTCTAAGCGTCTATACCGAATTTCAACGGTCAGACGGGCATACAATATCATTGCACCTTAATTCTGGTGCCGGCCAAAACCAGTGGCGTGCACCGGGAAACGCATACAGTCAGCCGACCTCATTTGATCATTACACCGGAGAAACCGGGGCAATCCTGTTTAAAATAGACTCGGTGATTGAGCCGACGCAGCCATTGGATGACGGCGACGTTCTTCAGCAGGGCAACCCGGTGGATACTGATTTTGTTAAGTTTGTAAAGATCAAAAGCCAGGTGTTGTCCGAATTCTGGGGACAAGACATATACATAGGCGCCAACGTCTTATTGCCGCGTGATTACGACCCCTCGAGTTCTGTAAAATATCCGGTGATGTACATGCAGGGGCATTTTCCCGGTGGACGGGCCCCGCTTGGGTTCACCCCTGAAGCATCCGGACGTGGGCGAAGTGAAGGTTTTTCTGAGTTTTGGACCTCTGAATCCGCTCCAAGAATGTTCGCTGTCTCTATTCGCGATGCCAACCCATATTACGACACGGCGTATTCGGTTAACTCGGCAAACGTCGGTCCCTACGGAGATGCGATCATGGAGGAATTAATCCCGTATTTGGAATCCGAGTTTAACATGATTCCTGAATCATGGGCCAGGATAGTCGCAGGCGGATCCACGGGCGGATGGGAAGCTATCGCTATGCAGGTTTTTTACCCGGACGATTTTGGTGGATCATGGGGCTGGTGTCCGGATCCTGTTGATTTCAACTACTACCAGATTGTAAATATCTACGAAGACGACAACGCGTATACGACCGGTAACGAATGGCACAAAGTTGAGCGCCCCAATGCGCGCCGGAGTGACGGAAACATCCGGTCAACTGTACGTCAGGAAAATTATCTGGAGCTTGCGACTGGAAGCCACAGTCGATCGGGCGGCCAATGGGCTATATGGGAGGCTGTTTTTGGTCCCGTTGGAGAAGATGGATACCCCCGCCCG
>SMXK01000151.1 GCA_004356265.1 Bacteroidota bacterium | reverse complement strand
TTTTCGACTTGATTGACCCTGCGGATATAATCGATCCGGACGAACTTGATTCAAGATCTGGCGACTCGGATTCGGTCTCCATTGAGGATGTAAACGTTGTGGCATCGGCGGATCCCGAGCCTTCAGACGTGCTTCCTGAGATTAGCGTACCTGATGCGCCGAATGAAACGCTGACCAGCACTCCGAATAATACTCAGGATACGGCGCCGACGTCTGCAACCGAATTCCACCCGTTTACAGGGACTCTTACTCCCGCAACCGTGCTGTCACTCAACAGTGAGCAATCTAAATCTTTGACCGCTCTGAAGATGAATTCATTCGAATCAATCGCCAGATTGAGCCCGGCCGGAATCATCCGGTTGGCTACGGTCATCAACGTGGCTATACAAGACATTGAAGATGTCTGGATCCCGGAAGCTGAGTACCGGCTGACGCGGGATCAGGCTGCAGATCCGATATTGGATCAGGCAACGATCACCGTCCCGGGGGGGCTTCACATGGAAGGGATCGACGTTAACTCGTAAAACGCCTCGACTCGGCCAGTCACATCACTCGGTTTTAGAGATAACAATCGGTCTGGTCCGAATTTCTCAACAGTGAAGGAAGCAACGGCACTCCCATGCACAACGCCCTGCTTCAGGATATCCAGGGTGATGTTGTTGTGACCTGAGATGAATCCAGCGAATCCACCCATGAACGCATCACCAGCGCCTGTTGGATCACGAATGTGCTCCAGAGGAAAAGCGGGTACGCTAAAAATGTCCTCGCCTGCAAAAAGAAGCGCTCCATGCTCGCCTTTTTTTATGACGAGCACTTTGGGACCCATATCCCGAATCAATCGCGCGGCCCGAAACAAATTCACCTCTCCGGTCAGATCCCTTGCTTCAGAATCATTGATCATTAAACAATCGATCTTGCCGAAAACATCTTTGAGAGAGTCGGGTGTTTTGTGAATCCAGTAATTCATCGTGTCCAGAATCACGAATTCAGGATTGTTCATCTGCGCCAGAACGTCGATCTGTATGGACGGATCGAGATTCCCGAGACAAACGATTTTGCTCGTCTTGTAATGATCCGGGATAATCGGATTAAACGTCTCGAGCACATTCAAATCTGTGTAGAGCGTATCTCTCTGGTTCAGGTCGTCATGATATTTCCCGGCCCACGCAAAGGTGTGGCCATCTTCCTGAATTTCAAGTCCACCGAGGTCCACTCCGGCGGCTTCGAGGGAGTCGACATACTGACTTGGAAAATCACCCCCGACTGCCGCCACAAGGCATACATTCTGCGCCATAAGTCTTGCTGCGAGCGTGATATACATGGCACTTCCACCGAGCGCGCGGTCCACGGAACCGTGAGGCGTTTCAATTGAATCGAGTGCAACCGTTCCGACGGCGAGGACATCCATGAGTGTTCTTAAAGATCTGTTGAGTGGACAAAAACACGCAAAGATACGGCCTCACGATCTGAATCTTGGATCTTCCCGAAAAATGCAGAAAAGCGGAAACGTCATTCGGCTCTGCTCGTACAGGTAAATCATTTCATGGCTCGGTATCACGTTTGATCCTGGGGAGGCCCCTCATCTGCATGTCGACTTTGTTACTGGCTCTTAAAGCCGGTTTCCTGCAAAGAATCGTACCGGTTCTATTTTTAATTGCTGTTATTTTTCCAGTTTCTGAGGCGATCGCTCAACCCCGCGATTTGTCTTCAGACGAAGCCTTCTCGAAAGCACTGGATCAGTTTTCGAGTAATCTGTTTGCACTATCTGCCGCTAACTTTTCAGAGTTTCGTCGAGATTTTCCGCAACACGGCAGGCTCCCTGAGTCTCTGTATTATGAATCGGAGGCACGACTCGCCGTCGGTGAGGTCGATGAAGCCATTCGGCTTTTGGAGGAATTCGACTCGAGGTTTCCCCTTCATCCGTTTCCTTACAAGGCTCAACTGACGCTTGGGCGCCACTTTGTTGATTCCGAATCTTACGAGGAGGCCATTGTGCGGCTTGCTCGGGTACTCGATTCTGATCCCACAGATTCTCAAGCCGCCATCTCCGTGTATTGGATGGGGGAATCATCACGGCAGTTGGGCCGAGATGCGGACGCGCTCCGGTACTTTCTGCAGGTCGCTGACGACTACCCTGATACGGATACCGCTCCGCGGGCCCTTTATGCAAGAGGTTTTCACCAGGTTAGACTCAAGCAGTATGAAGAGGCGGCCAGCACGTTCGAGAGACTTGCGGCCTCCTACCCATCCTCCCCGCTGGCTGCAAACATCGACCTTGCACTCGCCGAGGTCTACTACGAAACCAGTGACTATATCCGGGCGATTTCGGAAATAGAAAGGCGGCTCCCTAATGTAACAGGCACGATTGAAGAGCGCGCCCTGTTTCTAATGGCCGAGTCCTATAATCACTTGCGTGACAGCCAAAATGCGATTCTGTATTACAGGAGGTTCACGGAAGGAGATACGACGAGTCCATACTACCGGCGAGCTTTGTACGGGCTCGCGTGGAATTATTACCGCGAGGGATCGTTTGAATGGTCGGCTGAACAATTCAGACTCGTTCATCAATCAGGGGTTGACGAAATCGCTGCCGAATCCATGTATTACGAGGCGGTTAATCTGAAACTTGCACAGCAGCTGGAACCCGCGCTGGATCAATTTCTCGCCGCCGCAAATGCATATCCGGAATCCGACCTTGCAGACAATGCTCTGCAAGAAATGGGCATATTACAATACGAACTTCGGATGTGGCGGGAAGCGTACGATTCGTTTGGGCTGATGACGAAAGATTATCCGGGGTCTGAACTATATCCGGAGACCATTCTGCACAGGGCAAACACAGCCATTGCCCTGGGTTATTTTGACTCAGCTTTCGCTTTGTTCGACGAAGCCATCGACCTCGAGGCGGCTCCGGAATCTCTGCGGGAAGAAGTCACTTTTCAAAAATCGTGGTTGTTGTACAGAAACAGGGATTACGTAGCGTCTGAAAAAGAATTCAGCCAGATGTATGCGGCGGATCCGAGAAGTAAAAATGCCGCTGAAGCACTTTTCTGGTCCGCAGAAAGCGCGTTCCAATTGGATCAGTACGCCGTCGCAGAATTCAGATTCAATCAATATTTAAGAGAGTTTCCGACCGGCCAGAATAAAGATGCGGCCTATTATGCTCTCGGCTGGACGCACTTCAAGCGGCAGGACTACGCGAGCGCTATTCCGGAATTCGAAAGATTTTTGCGGGCATATACCGACGAAATGGGGGCCGTTCCGTACCAGAGTGACGCCCGATTGCGACTCGCAGACAGCTATTTTGCAACCAAACGATACGCAGACGCGGTTCGTGTGTACGGACGGCTTGCTGACGACGGGGACGATTACGCCCTCTATCAGATCGGACAAGCCTATTCCAACGCCGGCGACAACTTTGAGGCGATCTCCACTTTCCGTCAGCTTTTGATGGATTGGGGAACGAGTGAATGGCGAGAAGAGACACAGTATTCGTTGGGTTACCTGTATTTCCTTGGACAAGATTATGAGCAGGCGATAAAAGAGTATGAAATTTTAATTACCGATTATCCGCGAGATCCGCTCGCCGCAAAGGCGCAATACGGCATCGGTGATTCTCATTTCAATGCGGGTCGATTGGAAGAGGCGGTCGCAGCTTATGAAGTGGTTCTGGAGCGTTATCCTGCGAGTCCGTTTACTGCAGACGCGGCCGCTGGCATTCAGTTCGCCCTGCTTGCGACGGGTGACGAATCCCGGGCCGATTCCATTATCGAGGAGTTCATAGCCCGAAACCCGGGTTCGCCCATGATTGACCAATTACGATTCCGTCAGGCGGAAACGCGCTATCAAACAGGAATGGTTGATGAAGCGCTCGTTGGATTTCAACAGTTTGTACGTACGGCGAATTCGGAAACGTTTTTGCCGGATGCATATTTTTATATGGGTTCGATTTTTGCCGAAAGAGAATCTCCGTCAGAAGCCAAGTCATATATGAGGCAGGTCGTTGACAATTATCCTGACAGCCCACGTTACGATCAGGCCGCACGCGTGTTAGGACATTTGCTTCTGGAAGAAGGAAATTACGCCGCTGCTGAAGCGGTATTTACCGACCTGGAAAACCACGCAGGGTCAGACGGAGGCACTGTTGCGGAGGCTCGTTATGGAAGAAGCGTGGCGATGACTGGTCTTGGGCGGCAGGGTGAAGCAGAACAACTTTTACTTGAGACGGCCCGTCTTGCTCCAGATGCCGACGAGACCACGCCTGTTTACATGGGCTTGGCCCGTATAGAGTTAGAGAGAGGTAATAACGCGGAAGCAAGACGTTTATTTAACCTTGTTGTGTCGCGAAGTCTGGATGAAACAGGAGCGGATGCTCTATATCGGCTGGGTATGTTGGACCTTGAAAACGGGAATCCCGGAGCAGCGATAGAGACTTTTGGTCGAATGAATGACCTGTATCCCGGCTATCCGAATTGGACGGCGCGGGCATACCTGCGGCAGGCCGAGGCTCTGGAACAGACCGGAGATGTGGGCGAGGCGGTCAGATTGTATGAACTCGTGATTGTTGACTATCCGGAAACTGATCACAGTCAGGCAGCTCAGGATGCAAAAACAAGGCTGGGACAATGATTACGAAACGATTCAGAATGAAACGCATCGCAACCTCTTTCGCGGCTCTGATGGTATTCTCAGTAACGTTCGTCGTTGCACAGGACGTTACTTTACCGAATCTTGCGCCACAGGTCGTGGAGATTACCGGGGAATTGTCGATTTCATTTCCGTCTTTATCGAGGCAACCCCTCGCGGGGTTTAACCCTCCACCCAGAGTGCCAGACATTCCTGCGACGCGCAGTCCGTTCATTGGCGAGTACAAACAGGAAAACGAGGACCTTCCTCCGAGCCCATTGACACCCCCGGATCCACCGTCCATGTCCACGGTGTCGTCCAGGACGGCCTCAGCTGGCATGATTGAGGCTGGCATCGGACGATATTTTACTGGATATCTCCGGGCAGAGATGGCCACTCCGATCGGCAAAAGTACTCAATTCATCGCGCGTGCGGACATTAATGGAACAGGCGGCCGCGAGCCGTTCCCGGACTACAACGAAATATCGACCGCCAGCAATTCACAGGTAGCGGGTATCGGGATCCGATCCGAGTCCGGAAAGATGGACTTTGGGGGTGACGTCGAAGTTGCCCGGCATGATTATGGCCTTTTTGGAGCCCTTGTCCCGGGTCCCGATCTCGATCAGAAGTCGCCCGATCGTACGATTCAGGAATCGACTATATCTGGATTCATGTCTTCTGGTTCGCGGGGCGGTTCGTACGGAGAACTCTTTCTGGGATTCGGCCAATCATCCGTTGAGACTAACCAAGTTGCCTATCCCGGTATTTCACCCGAACTGCCGGGCCTCGACGAAAGCCGATTCTCGATTTCTGGATCCGGAGGCGTTCGCGCGTCGTCTGGAATACTTAGCGCAGATTTTTCGATGGCCCGTCAAAAACTCAGTTCGGATGACGCGCCTTTGAGCAGTTCTGATCTTAATCTTTCCTCGGGAAACGGTGCAGTCGGGTTTACGCTTCAGTATTCCGATCAACTATCGATCTCCGTCGCTGCCCGTGTCTTCGGATTCAAAGTCGAAGGAGATACGCCGTCTTCATTCGACCGGGAACTTGTATACCTGACGCCCGAGTTCAGAATCGGTTACGTTGTCTCTCCGGGACTGACTGTTACGGTTGCAAACGTCCCGGAATTCAGAGAGTCGTCTTATGCCGGTATGTACAAAATTGCTCCGTTCATTGAACACGGCGCGGCCCTTCAGCCTACACTGGCCGCGGCCAATATTTTTGCGGAAGCAGCCTATTCCAGCCGCCGATTCTCTCTACTGGCAAAGGCCGGATGGAAGGACTACCAGAACTACCGGGTAATTGAGCACAACAGCGCTGTCACTGCGCCATATACCGCTGGGTACTCAAGCGTCTCATACGAAAAAGCGTCGATTTTCTATATGACTGCTGAAGCTTTGTTAGATATCGTTCCGTCCCTGTCTACGGGATTAACGGTAGACTATTTTTCAGGAAAGCTGGATAACAACGACTTTGAAATTCCTTATTTGTCGCCGTTCAGTCTGTCTTCATTTGTCGCATTTGATCCATTGGATGGCGAAGTTTTGCTCAAGGGATCTATCCGACTTGAAGCCCCTCGTTATCGGGACAGGGAACGGACACTACAGATCAGCCGTGTACTCAGTCTTGGTTTCGAAGCTACCTATTTTGTGACAGATGCTGCCGCTGCTGTGGTTGGTGTTCGTAACCTGGGCTCAAAAACGGAGTTCTGGGACAATTATGAAATGGATCCTGGCATCTTTTACTCCGGACTCAGGTGGAGATGGTGAACGAGTTGTGTACGTTATTATTTCATCCCCGGTACGTTAGTTAGTTATGTCTAAAACTGCGATGCATTTTGAACTGGCTCTGGTTGAGACCATTCAGGAGTCACTTGTCTCCGGCCAAGACCTATGGGTACCCGGGCTTGGAACGTTTAATGTTGATCACGTTGCGGCTCAGATCAGACACGATGAGGATCGTGACGTTCTGGTAATTGATCCGCCGCGTTCGATCGTCACATTCAGCTCCAGCGACGACGAAGGTGAGTTACCCGAATTTAAATCCCGTTGAATAAACATCGATGGCAGACCTTCTTTCCATATTGCAACGAAAACTGGATATCAGTCCTGAAAGCGCGTCTGCTCAGTTAAAAGCGTACGTCGAGTTCATTCGCGCGAAGGCCGACGACGAAGGCGGGCTCGAAGTGCAGGATCTGGGTCGATTCTTCGTTCGTGGAGATGAGATTCGGTTCGAACCAGAAAACGCTCTGATCGCAGCAGTAAATTTCCGCTACCAATCACTGCCAGTGGTGACCGCTACGGGTGACATTCTTGTCATCGAAGCAGATGAAAAAGTTGAGGCTGACGCCGGACCAACTACGTCTGTTGATGAATCGGCCGAGGTAGCGTCATCTACCACACAGACACCTGAAGCAGGGCCTGATGAAGGGATATCTGAGCAAGAACGCGAGGCTCCGCCCGTTGGCCAGTCTGATGGAGATTCTCCGGTTGATGCGGAAGAAAGTAAGCCTGAGCCAGTGACTGATCCTGATCCTGAGATTCGGGCTGAGCCTCCTGACGAACCAGACAGCGCCGAACTAGTCGGCGCCGAACTAGTCGGCGCCGAACCTGATGTCCCGGATCGGCCCAAAGTCGTGGCAGCGCCTCCCAAACCGCGCTCACCTGCCCTCGTTTACGGCCTCCCAGCCGCC
>SMXK01000150.1 GCA_004356265.1 Bacteroidota bacterium | reverse complement strand
TCCGTCACGAGAGCCGGACGTACCGTTCCATAAATTTCTGACGCCGTCAGTGAGTCGCCAGGCTGAAGCGACAAGTTTACTGTGATATCAGGCGAGCCGGGCACAAGCGAGCTTCGAATCGCCAGGTCACCGATAATCCACGAGTCTACAGACATTCTCTCCACATCGACCGAGCCCGCAATTACAGGCTGATCGTTTGTCCGGGTAAACGCTAGCTGAGCATTGAGCAGTCCACCAAAATGGGGGTTCAGGTCGGCAAAATCTGATAACTCGGTCAGAATCACGTTGTCTGCGTTCACGTGCAAGGTATCGACGGGTAAGTTTGACAACCGTCCATATATGTTGAATGATTGACCGGTCAACCCATCCCCATCTTGCTGGTTCAACTGAATGTCCCGCACAAGCAGGGCGTCACTGTACCATTCCACGGCTGACTCACCGGATGAACTCCAGAAGGTGTTTTCAGATCGGGCCTCGATTCTTTCGAACTGGAGTCGAGCTCTATCGGGAAGCAACGTGATCCCGGCATCCACGACAAGTGAATCGAGAGGGCCTACCTTGGGGCTGAAAATATTCAGCGTACCGGTCCGAGATGCATACGCCAAGTTTATCTGCGGAGACAGAATCTTCTGACCGCCGACCCGAACGGAATCAGCCTGCAGGTCAATGTTGAATTGCGCAGATTCGTCTATCGATGGAACGTAAGAAGCAGAATAACGCGCCCTGACAGTCGCGCCGTCCATTCTTAAAGCTGAGGCTAGCAGTGAGTCAGCGTCGAACCCCAGTGACACAGTTGTTGACGTCTGCGTCCACGTAGCTTTCAGTTCAGCGGTGCCCCGTGCTGCAATGGAAGGTGCTGACGGGAAATATGAGAAGAGAATTTCAGGTCGCAGAATGCGGGCATTTATATCGAGTTGGATAGGGAATTGTTGACCGGATTGAGCAAGAAAGTTGGTCAATGCGTCCCATCGGAGAGATTCTTCCAGAGCATTGTTAGCCGCCTCCTGTTGTTCCGCCTCCTGGTCTCTGGCGTAGAGTGGTTTATCAAGCGCTCGCTGAACTGCCGTGTTCGTGTTTCGCCCCCAGGTCTTTGTGAGCTCAAACAGAGTACTGAATGTCATATTCTGACGTAGATCCAACTCGAGAATATCTCCTGTGATTGAGAGCCTGGGAGACGATAAATCCGGTTGTTGAAATAGAAAACTGACGGTGTGGGGAGGTACGGTCGATACCGTTCCGTTTACACTCACAAAAGATGAGTCAACGACTATAAGTATTTGTCCGATAAAGCTATCGATATGGCTTCCCTGACCGGAAATCTCGGTTGTAACCGTTAAATCTGTCGTCAATTCCTGGCGGGATAAGAGTGTTCCCAGATCAAAATTCTCCAAAGTTGTAGTGGCCGAAAAAATGGGGCCGTGGCTGCCATATGAGCCAGAGGCCTCCATTTTCAATGTCCCACCAAGTTGGGTTGCGACCAATTCCGCCAGAAAAACGGACGTATCTGCTGTTATCGTAAAATTCAATTCCGGAAGAAAGAATTCGCCGAGACTGAAATCTGACAATTCGGACGTAACGGTGAGCGACGAGGGTCCCATTAGTGGGCCGGCGCCAACAACACCAATCGTTCCGCTGATCGAACTTTCAAGCGAGGGATTGTTCGTCCATCCTGCAAGGTCCAGGCCGCTCGTAGAAAATTGGACATCAAATACAACGGAATCGACTCGTGCTCCACTTATTTCAAATGATGAGGAGACTGAACCGCTGGAAGACCTGATTTCTGCATTTCCGGAGACAGATAATTCAGCCAGATTCGGAGACAATGAAAGGGATCCCGTCAGGTATGAATTAAAGGAGATACGCTCCACCGCTAACGTCTCGACGAATGAAATATCGGGGAACCATTCCTGCAATTGTGCAGAAGAGATGTCACCTGTGTCCACAGAGAATTCGAACCTGGCGTCTTCGGGCAGCCCTGACACTGTACCGCTTACATTCACGCCGGAGGCCCCTGAAGCGCCAGTAGTGCTTGAAGTTATGCTTATTTCGGCGACAGCAAGATCATTTAAAGGGCCATTAATTGAAGCCTTAACCTGGCCGGATCCAGATATAGGAAGTCCCGGCAACAGTGTTTTTAATTCATCGAAGTCCAGAAACCCGGACAGGATATTGAAAACAAATGGAATCTCATTCCACGTTGCTCCAGGATGAGTCGTGAGTTGGTTAATCCATCCGTCAATTCGGAGGTTAGAATTGCCGATAGAAAGAGCAAATTCATTCAGGCTGAACCTTTCATCATCTACCAGGAGCTGTGCCTGACCGCCGTTTACGGGAATAGCTTCGGGTGTAAGCAAGGCGGAAAAACCAATGATATCAATAACCCGGGTGGGTTCCATCCAGTCAATTCGTGCTTCCAAATGCAGGCTTGAAGCCTCGGAATTGGAAAAGTCGATGAGGAAATTTGTGGTGTCTGGCCGTGAGAGACGAGAAGGATTCCGGCTGACGATGGATCCGTCAATGATTACCAGTGACGCAGAAACAAGCGACCACGGGGTCTGTGATTCTGTTGGTGACACTTGTGCTGAATCTTCTACTACCGATCTCGAACGAAAGCTCTCTTCAAGTTTAGTCGATCCCTCCAGCCCGAAATCCAGGAATACGCGCGGTCGGATCAGCGTAATGTTACTCACAGAAAACTCGCGTTGGAGTAAACTCAGCCACCGGGGCTCAACAATCAAAGAGTCAATTTCGAGGACCGGATTGCCCTCGAAATCCAGAACGCGAATGTCCGAAGCAAAGAGAGAATTCAGGATGTTTCCGGTCAGGAGTCCGATTTCCAGGGTGCCTTCAAACGAATTGTTGAAAGTCTTTTCAATCTGCCGGCTGAGTCCATCCCGACCATACTGAGTTCGGGTAGCCGCAAAAAACATAACGACTACGAATAACGCGAGCAGCCCCAGGCCACGGAACGCCCGGGCAGACAGGTTTTTAAAGATATTCCGAGCCATGGTACCAGTCAGGTCGAATTCAGCGGGCCAATGCGCGCCGCCAGGCTTCGGAAACAGATTCAGTCGGAACGTCGGCTGTCACGTAGGCCTTTCCAATGCCGCTCAGAACCACAAAGCGAAGTCTCAGGGCCGTTCGTTTTTTATCTGTTGTCATTGACAAACATAGATTATCAATCGAAATACTGTCCGGAATGGACGGAACCGGAATCGACGACAGAACGCTGAAAATACGGTCTAGTTCGATTTTATTTCCCAGTAACACGGATAAATGAAGCGCAGCCTTCATACCGATTGCCACCGCTTCTCCATGCGTGATGGATTTGAATCCAAGGGAGCGTTCGAGGGCGTGGCCAAATGTATGACCAAAATTAAGAATCATCCGGTGGTCAGACTCAAACTCATCCGCCGAAACGACTTCACATTTAATGGCCGCGGCGCAGGCAACAAAGGCTGGCACGAGTTTGTAATCGCGAGCAACAATTCCGTCTATATGTTCTTCGATCCACCGGAAGAAGTTGATGTCAAGGATGAGAGCATGTTTGATGACTTCGGCCATTCCGCTGGTCCATTCACGATCAGAAAGGGTCCGTAAAGTGTCGAAGTCTGCGCAAACCATTCGTGGTTGATAAAACGAGCCAATCAGATTCTTTCCCGTGGAGTGATTGAGTCCCGTTTTTCCGCCAATGGAGCTGTCAACTTGGGCCACCAGAGTCGTTGGGACGTGAACGAGTGGCAGGCCCCGCAACAGAGTAGCAGCTGCAAATCCAGCGATATCGCCAATCACGCCACCACCAAGAGCGACCACTGGCGTGGACCGGGTTATACCAGTGCTCAACGCGAATTCATAAATTCGCTCCAACTGGCGTGGCGATTTCGTCGACTCACCGGGCGGGAGGATAATCGAATGGAAAGATCCACCGGCCGATTCGAAAGCTTTTTCAAGATCGGCTTGGTATAGAGCGCCGACATTTTCGTCTGTTACAAGCAGACAGTTCTGAATTTGTAGTCCCAGAGACATCATTCGTTCAGGAACGGTTTGAAAACGGCTGAAATGGACGGTATAACTTCTGCCTTCAGGCAAGACGACCTCGCCGGCCGACGGTATGTTTTGAGGGTCCATTATCAGCGGTTAAATACAGATTTCGACGATGTCGACGGAATAGGACTAAATTGCCGGAAGATACACAGAACGTTTGGTGCAGGTATTCAAAAAGGGATCGAAGAAGAGCAGAAAACGTACTGATGCCAAACTAACACGTCTGATGGCCCAAAAATGTGTCTCATTTCTTTTGCATACCGAGTACACCCTGATTTTCCGCTGATCGTGGCGGCAAACAGGGATGAATTCCTGAACAGAGAGACAGCGCCTGCTGACTATTGGGATGATTATCCCGAGATACTTGCCGGCAGGGATCTGCAAGCAGGCGGGACGTGGATGGGGATGACGACGGCCGGGCGATTTGCAGCGTTAACCAACTATAGAGACCCGTCCTCTGAACTCAAAGGCGTCCCATCCAGAGGTGAGCTGGTGACGCAATTCTTACGTGACACATCTACATCGGAACTGTTTCCGGAGTCTGCAGAAATTGATATTGACGCGTACAATGGATTCAATTTGCTGACGTTCGACGGCGCTCACATGGGCTACATGTCAAATACCAACAGGAGCATACGCCGGCTGCTCGCACCAGGGATTTACGGCTTGAGCAATCATTTATTGGACACGCCGTGGCCAAAGGTACAGCTCGCTAAATCGAGCCTTGAGAAGCAGGTTTCGGCGGCAACTCCCGATACCGAAAACATGCTGGGATTCCTTCGGGATGATCGTATTGCAGTCGATGAGTTACTGCCGTCTACGGGAGTGCCACTTGAAATTGAGCGCGCGTTATCAGCCTCTTTTATACGCTTCCCGGGTTACGGTACCCGCTCCTCAACCGTCATTATTTATGGCATGGATGGTTCAGTTACATTTACGGAGAGGACTTTCGATGTAAGCGGTGCCTCTGTGGCGACGCGTAAATTTGTAGTTGATCTGAAGGATCAAATCAGTCTCTAAGGCCTCTGTCTCGACCAGCTCGGTGTCTGGTACGAATGATCGCTGTTATCTGGAAGGAGAGAGCAATAATCCTCCGCCAGAAAAATGATCAGATGACCAACCAAATTCTAATGGTAGAAAAGGAATTGTACCATCGACATAATTCAAGCTCGCACCCTGTGGCGAGGGTTCTGAATCTACGCGCACTACTTTAAAATATTTCTGGCCGCCGAGCGCAACGGGTAGTGCGAGCAGTTGAAGGAGTGAACCGGCGAGGTCCGCCGGGGATGTATCGCTGGATACTGCGTGAATGTTTCGAATCGAGTCAGTAATGGGCAGCTTGTCCGCCTCCACAGGTCTACGACTTGAAGATGGCGCCGACGACAAGCTTTCTTTCAACAATAATGCCGCGGCGCGACTTGACGCGGCTCCGGCGAACGCGGCAAGCGGGAGGCCGCACCATATACCTGCCGGAACGGGACCTTCTCCAGGCGCATCTATGCTCAGCTTGATGCTGCTTCCAGAAACATTCAGCCCAGAATTACGAAGCAGTGCAACAAGCTCGGTTTGAACGCTGAGGCTGTCTTCGCTCACTTTCGTTCCAATAAATGAAAGCGCCACGGACGTATCCGTGTAACACGAGTCCGGTGTCAATTCGTCTCGCATGGCGGACATCATGGGCCACACAGAACTGACGGATTCGACGGAAATGTGGTCCAGAGCAATGGAGACCGGGGGTACTTCCAGAGTTGAGTTACAGGCCAGGATCATTCTGCTGGAGGCCTCCGGTGGAAACTGTTCCAGTAACAAAACCAGGGCCGTTGCATACAGATCTCGTGCATTCCCCCCATGTACTGAGGAGGCCAGATTCAGGCTGATCTCACTCTTTGCGCACTGAGAGAGTAAATCCGGAATCATGGATATATCATCCGGTACCCGTGAGCCACCAGCAACGTCGATCTCCATCAATCGGACGTGGTCCACGCCCTCATTAATCGCAGCTTCTTCTGCGATCTGGCAGACAGCGAGAATGCCCGATGCGGAATGGCCAGCGAGCGAATGAGCCAAGCCGCTCAAATTGAGTTGAACATCAGGCGCCGTTAATCCTATGGACGCATAAAACTCCTTTATACGAGCAGGCATCGTGCCGATACGTCTCCGGATTTTATCGTATACCCGCGTCCGGGCTGTTGCCACGAGTCTGCTGCTGCAATCCAGAACAGATATTCCAAGATCTACCCTCTTTGGGGACAACCAGCGCACGGAGGCCGAGTGATCAGAATTCGGGGCAGTCATTTACAAATAGGGGAAGACTTAATCGGTTTATCCGGAACATATGAATTTCACCGGTGCCGCTCCACACAGAATTACCCCAGAGTTCGAGATGATTGATTCAAATCTGCCAGAAGCCGGCGGTGGATGTTTCCAAAGCCACCGTTACTCATGATCAGAGCGATGTCGCCGGAGCGCAGATATATCTTGAGGCGAGTTAAAAGATCGTCGATATCGGGAGCAGCCTGAGCCTCTATTCCTTGCTGATGCAGTCTGGCCAATATAGTATCAATATCCATAAAGTCGGATTTCCGATCATTGTGCCGGAAGGGCGGACGGATCATAAAAGCTGCATCTGCCTCAGAAAATGCTTTTGAATAGCCATCCTCAAATACTTTTCGTCGACTGGAGTTTGATCTGGGCTCGAAAATGGCAACGATCCGCCGTTCCGGCCAGCGTGATCGGCAGGCTTTGATGGTCGCACGGACCGCCGTCGGGTGATGGGCAAAATCATCCACAACCGTTATGCCGTTCGCCTCGCCGATAATTTCTTGGCGCCTCTGAATCCCTGCGAAACCGGCAAATGCATTTTGAATATGGGCAACTGAGATGTCTTCGTCAAGCGCTATGGCTGCAACAGCTAATGCGTTTGAAAGATTATGTAGTCCAAACATGCCAAGACGGAATTCTCCGATTGGCTGGCCGTCTCTAAGCAGTTCGAACTCAATTCCATTGGTTGATGGTGACACGTTCCTTGCGCTCAACCCGGTGAGCAGTTCCGAAGACGTGCTGTACAAACAAATCCGTGACTGCCCGGCGTACTGTAATTCTGCAGCATTATCGTCGTCTGCGTTGAGGACCAACAGGCCGTCCGCGGGTAAAAGTGCCGCGAACTCCTCAAACGCCGCTTTACAATCATCGATTGAGTCGTAGATATCGGCGTGATCAAACTCCACTGATGTTACGATCGCCGAGGAGGGCCGATAATGCATGAACTTCGGCCTCTTGTCGAAATACGCGCTGTCGTACTCGTCACCCTCTACCAGAAAATAATCTGCGCTGCCATTGGCTGTATTGGGAGTTCCGTCGCTGAGCACTCCACCAATCAGATAACCGGGGTCAATCCCGGCTGATTTAAAAACGTGTACGAGGAGGCTGGTGGTTGTCGTTTTACCGTGCGTACCGGCGACAACGATTGATTTTCGATCGCGGATGAAATAGTGGGTGAGCGCTTCAGGGAAAGACGCCTGGGTCATGTTTTGCTCACGTGCAAATGACGCTTCTACATGGGTTGGAGTGCAAGCATTACCAATAATAACCAGGCCTGGAGCCGGTATAAGATTTTCAGCGTCAAATCCTTCCCTGACAGTTATCCCGAGCTCTGCAAGCGTTTCGCTCATAGGAGGATAGGCCGCTTTGTCCGATCCCGATACCGTGTATCCGCCATCGGCGAATAAAGTCGCAAGAGATCCCATACCTGTTCCACATATTCCGATTAGAAATACATCAGAAACCTGGTTCGCATCTGGCAGGCCAGGGCGATCGAATATCCGGAGATGGACATCCGGAAAATCAGTCAGCTTTTTCATTCGTCAGTTCGGGGTGAAACGCATTTCCCATTCGCGTCGCCAAAGAATCAAAAGCGGAATACATAACGGGTACAATAATCAATGTCAGGAACGTGGCGAATCCAAGGCCACTGATGATGGCTGAACCCATAGGTCCCCAAAATTGAGTGTTTTCAGAGCCGAATTGGAAATCAGGATCCAGATTGGTAATCAGTCCGACGAAATCAATATTGATCCCGAAAGTAAGCGGAATCAGACCTAGAATGGTTGTGAGCGCCGTCAAAACCACGGGTCGGAATCGGATAGCGCCTGCTTCCAGGATAGCATCATGTTTACTAAGGCCCCGGTCCTGAAGCTGCATCGTATAGTCAATCAGAACAATATTGTTGTTCACGACGATTCCGGCGAGTGAAATAACTCCGATAAACGTCATAAGTCCGAACGGTGTACGTGTAAGCACAAGCCCAAGAATGACTCCAATCAGACTCAGGCCAACGGCGACCATAATAATAAGCGGCGCAATTACCCGATTGAATTGAGCGACCATGATCATAAAAATGAGCGATACGCCGACAAGAAAGACGATGGTCAAAAAGTCAAAACTTTCCTGCTGTTCCTCATTTTCACCCGTGTAGGAAATTACATATCCCGGCGGAATGTTTTTCACATAGTCGGCGAGTACAAGTTGTACTTCGCCCAAAACCGCCTGCCCGTTAAACCCCGGGGCAGCTTCCGCGGAAACCGTTGCGACTCGCTTCATATCAAGTCGCGTAATAGACCCCAGGCCCGACCCGATCTCCAATTCTGCAACGGACACCAGTGGAACCTGAACACCCTCCTCGAGGATTGTCAAGTTGTTAAGACTCTCAAGGTTGGACCGGTCTGATTTACGAAGCCTTACGATAATATCATACTCTTCATCACCTTCTCTGTATTTACCAGCTTCGACTCCGTTAATTGCTGACCTGACTGTATTGGCTATTTTTCTTGTATTCAGATCAAATTGGGCGGCGCGAATGCGGTCGATTTTTACTTTCAACTCAGGCCGACCAGAGTTCAGGTTGTCCGAAACATCAACAAGCCCGGGAATTGATCCTGAGTCTGATGCCCGGATCAGTATCTGTTTGATTTCGCGGGTGATCTTTCGAATGGTATCAAATTCATCTCCAGAGATTTCAATATTGACAGGTGCTCCAACCGGGGGGCCCTGAGAATCTTGACTAATCTTGATCTCTGCGCCCGGAATGCCCTGCAACCCATCCCGAATACGAGATAACGTGGCAACGCTTCTTTCCCATCGATCTTGATAGTCGACCATATTGATCGTGATACGTGATCGTTCCGGGGAACCGGCGCCGCTACTGAACCGATTGTTTTCACCGACACCGACGTTTACAAGCATGTTTTTAAGATTCTCCTGTGAGCTCCGGTTTTCTGCGAGAAGCCTCGAAATTCTCTCCTGCGCAATCGCCGCCAGGTTATTGCTGGCCTCGATGTTCATACCCAGGGGCCCGGCAACCGTAACGCGAACTTGCCTCGGATCGGTCTCCGGGAAAAAGACAACTCCGGTGGGTGCCATACTGAACATGACAATAATGGCGAAAAGCCCTCCGAGCGAAGCATTTAAGAGGCGAGCTCTGTTATCGGTAAGAATAAGATGATCTCGCTTGGTGAAAACGCTTCCAGCCAAGCCAATGATTATCACGACAACAGGGAGAATCATCAGCGTCACGATCGTGCTTAGACTTAACTCCGTATCACCCAGCGAGATGAGGCCGAGCAGGACGACAGCAAATACGATAAAAATGATCCCTGACCGAACGCTACCCCGGCCGCCTGTGAATACGACCTCAAGCGTATGGAAGATGATGCCAACGAGTCCGATGCCCAGTATTACAATCCCTGGCAGCATTAAGACGTTTCCGGCGGCAGGTGATGCGACTGAAGACACGATTAAACTTCCGATCAGCAAAGCGAACCCAAGCGTAAAACTGCCAAGAGCGAAGGTATTCCTTAGTATCGTATGCCGACCCGAATAATCTCTCTGGAGCATAGAGTCCAACATTTTTTTGTAAGACTCAATAAATCGGGGAAGCGTTTGATGGGCGAATTTGTCTCCCGCGGGTTTTAGAAAATACTTGTGCAGCACAAACATAGAAGGAATGCCAATGCCCAGTGATAGCAACATTTTCCAGTTGCTTATTCCAAGAATGAGAGCAATTATGGCGGTCACACCCATTGCCAGGCGTTTCACGATAGGAGGGCGCGTGACGGCCGCTTCCGACTCGAGCTTCATAAATATTCCTGTCAGCACCGGGTTTATGATCAGTGCCACGAACAGCGAAGAGAGGAGCGTAATGATAAGCGTAAGTGGCATGTAGCTCATGAACTCGCCAATTAAGCCGGGCCAGAATAACATTGGCACAAATACCGCAACTGTTGTAAGGGTTGAGGCAACGACGGCTCCACCGACTTCCCCGGTACCCAGTTTTGCTGCCTCGTATTTCGAATACCCTTCTTCCCGATACCTGAAAATATTCTCGACGATTACTATGGCGTTGTCGACCAACATCCCTAGCGCAATGATCATGCTGAACAGGATGATGAAGTTGAGCGTGTATCCAAGCGCCTGAAAAACTATAAATGAGATCAGCATCGACATCGGGATGGCGATGCCTACCAGAGTTGCATTTCTCAAGCCAAGGAAAAACAGGAGCACGACGATAACGAAAATCAAACCGCCGATGATGTTGTTTTCGAGGTCCTTGATAAGTGTTTTGACAAAGACGCTTTCGTCACCCGTGATAACGACTTTCATTCCGCTCGGGAAGTGGAAATTCTCGAGTACGGCGTCAACCTGATCAACTGTCTCGAGAATGTTTTCACCGCTTCGCTTCTTTACGTTCAGGCTGATAACAGACTGAAGAGCTGCGTCGTCGCCTCCATATGTCGAAACAACACCATCATCATCTTCTGTCTTAAAGACCGCGAGGCGAGCGAATGATTCGCGGTCTTTGAATCCAAAATCGACTTCAGCGACATCTCTGACATACACGGGGACACCGTTCTTGGACTTTATTACGATGTTCTCTATTTCGCTCGGATCGTCAAATTCCCCGTCAATACGAACGATGTAATTCATCCGGCCCACATCCACCGAACCACCGGGAATGTTCGTGTTTTCGTCGCGAATCGCCTTCACGAGATCCTCGAAAGAAAGATTATATCCCTGGAGCGCACTCAAATCGGCGTTGATCTGAACCTCCCGGTCCAGTCCGCCAATTAAATCAACACCTCCAACACTCGAAATTGCCTCCAATTCGTCTTCAAGATCTTCAGCTACTTTTTTCAGGCGAGTGAGTGGAAAGGATGCAGACAGGTTTACCGTCAGGATGGGAAAATCTGAAAAATCGATTTCCGTTACAGACGGTTCTTCAACGTCTGTCGGCAGATTAACCTTGGCAACATCCACCTTATCTCGAACGCGAGCGAATGCCTGGTCAATGGCGACATCTGGTTCAAACTCAATCACAATCGTCGAAACACCCTCAATTGAGGTGGAGCGTATCTCTTTGATACCGCTGATGTTCTGGAGCTCCAATTCAATTTGTTGCGTCACGAGGG
>SMXK01000149.1 GCA_004356265.1 Bacteroidota bacterium | reverse complement strand
TATCACTCCTGAGCTCTGTTAGAACTGCGAATCGGGTATTTTCGTCAACGCATTACGACGAAAGACCGGTTTTCTTCGAAATCAATCTCTGTAAACCCTTCCACTTCGATCTGATAATAATACACTCCCCGGGCAAACCCGGAGACATCCAGATCCGTATTGAACCAGCGTTCGGACTTCTGATATCCCTCCGAACGAGAAACAATCTGACGCCCGACTACATCGTACACTCTCAACGTCACAAATCCATCATGCTTCAGTCGATATCGGAATGTCGCGGTTCTATTCGCCGGGTTAGGATAAACCTGAGTAAGCGCATACACATTGGTAAATTCGACATTCACTTCAAGTGAACTGATGCGCTGTTCTCTCGAGCCTTCTCCGATAGCATACAGATTGTAGGTTACCAGGCCATCGTCAGAAATACCCGAATCCTCCTTCGAGCCAGCCGAATCTGTACCCGTATAAATAAACTCCTTAATACCTTTGTAGTCCCGTTCAAGACGGTACTTCAGTATGCCGAAATCCTCAGTTGTTATCCAACTGAGATGGACGATGCCGTCATCGTCGATGGAAGAGCTCAGTTCGGCGGCGCCCAACGACTGGTTGCCCGTAATTAACAATTCTTCGACAGACGTGATAAGCGCTGGAATGAGGGTGTAATTGTTATTTCCCGGGCACGCGGTGGACGAAAAATCTCGATGGCCGCGAATCAGAGTCGGTTCGATTCCATAACGCTCACTGAGAAAAGCAAAAAGTGTTGTGTACGTATCAAGTGCCGCGGGCGTAAGCTCCTGCTCACAATGCGTTCCTGCAGGTGGGTGATAACAGCCCAATATGGACACTCCGATGTTTCCGCTGTTAGCGCCGCCCACGTGGGCACCCATTGCGAGGACAGGCACTTGTGCAAGAGACGTGCTGCCGTCGAGGAACGGACGTCCCTGATACAGGCGGCCTCCTCGGTCAATCACAAATTGATATCCAATATCGCTCCAGCCGCGTACATTTTGGTGCAAATCTTGAATCGCGTAGACTTGTGCGATTCCCTCCTCGAGCGTTTCAGCCGAATATCCAGCCGCATGATGAAAAGTCATGTATCTGAAATCAGGATTGGCGAGAACCGACGGGGTTCCACGAAAGCCTTCTGCATTCCAATCGGCCCGGGTAATCAGATTCGGTGGAATGATATTCCCGGTTGACTTTCCGTACACCGGAACTACGCCGATCAGCGACTCTGCACCGTCTGGATTGGCGCGGTTGTCGAACGTCCCGATGCCTACGATTTCGACTGAAAAATCAGAGTCACCCCGAATTCTGACTTCAATGCGGGTGTTTTTAAAAACGTCAGCTCCATGAAAGCCGCCCACAAATGTCCCGCCAGTAGCTGACGGAACGACGTGCAGCGACCGCCATTCGCTCCATACGCCATTTTCTTCGATACGAATGTCCATCTCGATGTTATTCGAGAGAGAAACCACCTGAACAGCTACGCCTGTAAACTCATGAAATATTGGGGACGAAATCGAACGCTCTGAGAAACGTTTGCCCGTCACCGTTCTCGAAGAGGGCTCGAGCGTAAGAGGCGCATCAATTAAGTCGTCCACCAGCTGAGCTGCAGCCGGAATTGACGATAACACCAAAAGAACGACACAGCTGACGAAAACCTGTCGCAAGACCGGCCAACATGTACGAAGATTCAAACTCCATTTCATAAAACGATAACTCAATTAAAAGATGAGGTTAAAGGTGTACCAGTGTGTTTGGTCAAGCCGACCGAAGTCTGCATATGCATAATCAAATCCTACTCTCAGGCTCCTGTCGATCCTCATATTGAGGCCACCACCATAGGTAAGGCCCTGCTCGCCGTCATCTTCAAACAGATTCTTGTATCCCACTCGCAAACTTAGAAGCTCTCGGAATCGGTATTCCGCGCCCATATTCACGTATTCACTATTATCATTCGGATGTGCTGCATCCAACAGGAGGAGAACATTGTGATCGGCTGTTATTAGCGCATCCCAGGCGAGGCCAACTCGAAAAAGCAGCGGAAGGTCATATTTTCCGAGTAAGTACTTTGCATTTACGATTTCGACGTCCCCGGACTGATCGGGAGTGGGATCCTGACTGAACAGAATATCTCGTCCATCCATCTGCATTTTTCCGCCGAAGTTGGCCATGTTGGCGCCGAGCCGGAGGCGATCGTAAGGGGTTGTGAACAGAATCCCGACATCAAAGGCGATAGCGGTCGCACGACTGTGCCATATAGTCTCTGAGATGTATTTGACTGTAGTTCCAATCGAAAATTTATTTGTCAGGGCCCGGGCGTAGGACAACTGCAAAGCGTAACTCTGTGCCGAAAAGAATTCTCCGGTTCCGTCTGGTCGTTCGATCGTTCGAACCTGCATGTCACCCGAGTCCAATATGATCAGAGAAGCGGCAATTGTGCCCATATTTCCAAGCGGCATGCCGAACGCCGCATAATTGTAGTCAATATCGGCCAGGTATTTAGTATGCTGGAAAGAGGCTGCAGCCCCATGCATCTTTGCCAATCCAGCCGGATTCCAGTACAACGCTGAAAGGTCATTCGACTCGGCGGCGTATGCACCGCCAAGAGCTATCGGGCGAGAACCAATTCCGATTTTCAAGAACTGCGCTGACGTAGTTCCTACCTTGGTAATCGTTTTTGTCTCCCCTCCGGACGCAAGGTCCTGAGCAAACGTTTCCCCGACTGATGTTATAAACAACGATGCCGTCAGAACTACAGCTGTCGCGAAGGGGCGTATTATATTTGAGCTTGTATTCATCATGCCTACTTGATGACGGCAAATTTGCCAATGAAAGTTCCTTCGTCAGCTTCCACATGGAATATGTAGAGGCCGTATGCGACACTGATATTGTCTTTCGAACGAAGATCCCAGAACGCCTTCCCGTCATCAACCGTGCTGTCGTGTTCAATGGTATCCACGAGTTCACCCGCAACAGTGTAAATACGAATCGTACATCGTTGCGGTACATTCGCAAAATACATGCGCCGGTCGCCACGATCTGCCCTTGAGAGCGGATTTCGTGGCTCAATTTCATTGGTGGCGACGTACGGATTCGGAACCGCAAAGACTTCCCGAATCTCCTCTTTCACACGCTCTGCATCAGTGCCTGCCGCAAGTGTGCTGAACTCAAATCTGTCCGCGGACGAAAACGGTTTGTGCGTCCGAAGGTAGAATATATCTCCTTCTCCCAGAACCGACGATCCGTCGTCTACGAATTTCACCTGCCAGGTGGCAATTTGAGAGCCGTTTACCTGCTCCAGAAATATGATCTGTTCATCTGTGTCCCACGCACCATTACGGTTAATGTCTGGCGAGAATACTTCAAGTTTCACATTACCCTGAGTCAGATTCAATATCTCGAATGGTAGCGGAAGTCCATTGCTGAATCCTATGGTCAGAATTTCGTTTGAGAACCTGATCTCGTAGTCAGAGGCTTGTGGCACTCGACCCGGTCCGGCGGTGGCAATGCCTACTTCGAACTCGATATCTTTTCCACCCAGCGTCCATCCCGTTTCGTCGTAGTCAATTTCCAGCTCGACATCCTGAACGAACATATGAACGCCATCAAAAACCGGATTACTCTCTTCAAGGTCCAACCGCTTCGACGAGACGATCGGCATGTACTTCGTTCGCCACACAAGTAATTCACCGTCGGGTACCGCATCATTCAAGATCTGAACTGAGCCTACAACCGGATTCAAATCATAATCGGTTCCCACGATCAAGACGGTTCCATTCAGCCTGCTCAACGAGAATGACGACGGCACAATATTTGTGATTCCGAACGAAGTTGTTTTACCCGTGGCTGCTACGAGTGTATCACTTACTATATTTTCAAACGTCACCGAATACCTGGTGGATGCTCCGGTGTCGTTGAATTGAATAGAGTAATTTCCGCCCGGGACAATCGCCGTTTCATCCAGAATCTTTAAATCGATTACTCCCGTAGCGGCACCCGTCACGTGACGAAGTCCACCTGCATCTTCGATGGATGCACTGACATATCCGGCAACAGTAGGTCTAGGAATCACCTGGGCCGTATTTACGTCGAAAATGTACTCATCAGTGACCGGATTGAAGGTAACAGTTTTACTCGTCTCGCTGGGGGGAATACCGTTACTGAATCCCGAGTTGCCCTCGCCTGCGAATCCCCGATCGTAAGCAACTACAGCGTAATAATAGGTCTGACCGTTTTTAACTCTGTTCGAGTCTACATACGTATGGAACAGACCCGTGTCGTCTCCGAGATCGTACGCAACGCCTCTTTGAGGGAAAACGATCGGTGATGGGCCTTTTAAGCCGTTCGCCAGGTCAAATTTTGCTTCAACACCCACCTCATTCGTGAGTGGACGAAAAAGAAACGCAGTTCCATTAATATCAGTGATCACTTGTTGATCGCTGAATTCACTGTCCGTTGACCGGTAAATTGCGTATCCCTCGAAATCGTTCTCGAGGGAGAGAGGGTCTATAGTGTCTTCAGCGCGGCTATCCCAGTACAGGGTAACTTTCTCATCACCCGGGATTACCGTCACAGTCGGTTTGTCGGGTGGTTTGGCAAACCGGTAGCCGACATCAAATATTTGCTGGACCGTGTTGGCGTTTAACTGAAGGTCATTTAATGACTCGCCAACAATCAGGGCGATCGAGAATCGTTTGGTTTCACCGGCACGAAGGGGAAAGGGCCCGGATCCGTACAGGAACACGTAGTCGCCAGGTTCGGACGGGATTTCATCAAACCGGCCGGGTTGTACCCAGCCCCAGACTCGTTCGTCATCCCGGATACTGCTTCCCGCAAATCGAGGAGATGCGAAAGATGTTAATCCGATCATATCGGATTCGTCAATGTCTGTAAATTCAAAGTTCGGCTCACCGGGTTTCGTGATATCGAATTGCGAGCCTGCTGTCGGGATACCATCTCCCTCGCCTTCGTCTCCAGTCAGGGGAATGCCGTCAATTCCCACGTCGTCTGTTTCAACGTTCCAATCCCCGTCGTTGTCGATGCCGTCAGTCCATGATTCATCGATGTAGCCATCGTTATCATTATCGATACCATCTCCGGGGTAAAACACGCCGTCGATAATCTCGTTGCCCAGCCCCGGGCTTTCAAGAAATTTGTATCCAAAATATCCAGGAGCTCGACCGGGTACATCGGATCTACCGTCATCATCCCAGGCGAACACCATATTTTGTTCGCGGTCAAACGAGGCTCGATCATCCGCCCAATCGCCGGGGCCACCGATATGCGGATCGCCCCACATTCCGAAGATGACCTTGTCCAGATCTGTTTCGCTCTTGTTCGTGATTTTGTAGACGAGGAAGATGGCGTCTTCAGCCAGCGGATTCGCCCACTGATATAACCGTACCTCCATTTCCAGGCCGAGCCCTTTCAGCGCTGGATTAGACGGGAATGGTTCGTAGAAAAATTCCCGGTTACCATAATCGTTCATGAAATACAGCGCCTCTTTGTCTGCGTTGGACGCCCCCTGCCGCAGGGCCCCCGGCCACACAAAACGCCCCAAAGCGGTATTAAACCATGAATCTGGCCAGGAGTCAGGCTGGCCGTCCAGGTTGCTGTCCGGAGCATCGCTGGTCGGAATCCGATCCGAATCAGGATTTACTACTTCGAGACCTTCGAAGCTTCCGACCGGCTGCGCACACGAAATTGGTTGCCAGCCCCAGAATTCAGAGCCATCCGGCGAAACCTCTCCACCGCCAGATACAATCCCATCTGACACGATGTGAATAACCCACTGTGGTTGTCCGCTTTCGTCCAGGATCGGAACGCCATTATCATCCCGCAGAACAACGCTGCGTGAATCCACGTGATTCTCGTCCAATATCTCGGCGGCGACGAAAGGACCGAATTCGTATCCATATCCGAGCCCATTCCAGACGATGTCGGTAATCGTGTTGCCGGGAGAGGATATTGAACCGAAATTCAGAATTTGAGTGGTGATACGGTTTCCATTCAATACGGCGTCGCGTCGATCCGTCGCATCGGCACGACAATCTGCATACACGCTGGCGCCCCCTTTAGCCGACTGTTGCTTGATCCAGGAGTTAACGCTCTCGTATGACCAACCGCGCTCCCGTTGTTGTCCGTAAACACTTCCGACTACTATCGTCGAAACGATAAGTGGAATAATACTATAAATTTTCAGCTTGAATCTCATGCGCATTCTTTGTGCAGCTTTTTGCGTCAGGAATTTTGTGGGGCAGCATTTTTATTTGCTAACAATACGGACTTGAAGTAATACTACCAGGTTCACAATTAATAGGACAAATTGATTCCGATCCGGATTTCACGTGGAGAGGAATACCACTGTGGTCGCGTGTTGTATTCATCCAGGTCATGAATTCCGGGCAGATCATAGGCGTTTTCCCAGGAAGCATGTACACCTCTCTGACCCGACAAAGAGTACGTAGCTCGGCCGGTATCGGAAAAGACTTCACGCTCATTCAGGCGGTCAAGCACGTTGATTACTTTGGCGAATATCCTGACAGCACCCCGACCACGGAATTGAAAATCTTTATACACGTGTAAGTCCAGCTTGATCTGATTCGGCTTGCGGCTCTGCCGTGGCAACTCATCGATCTTCTGGTCGATAAGAAGAGGTGTGTACGGATAGCCGGTAGAAAACTGACCGATCAGAGATAATCCCCAGTTGCGTGGGCGGGTGAGTGTCACCGTACCCGAGACGATATGCCGCTGATCATATGACAGGGGCACTATTTCCAGCTCGTTCTCTTTGCCGGATAAGGAGTTGAAGAAGAAGGAGTTCGAGTCGGTATTGTTGCCTTCTGCAATCTGGAAGGTGTAGTCCAGTGTTGCACCGACCAGGCCATTCCGGCTGCGACGTTTGGTCAGCGCAAAAACCACACCCTTGATATTCGCATAGTCCTTGTTCACCCAGATTCTATAAAGATCTTCGCCCGCAATCGTACTGAACCGGATCGTCTCGAGGGCCCGGTAATCGCGTATGTCCTTGAAATACCCGGTGATATCAAAAGCGAATTCACTGCTGATCTGCTGCTGGAGACCCATTTCATATTGAATCCCACGTTCAAGCTTCAAATTTGTGTTTCCGTAAATGGGTGTGGACCCGACACCGAATTCAAATTCCGGATTCAGGTACATCGATCGAAGTGTCGGCATCTGGACGAAATGTCCATACGAGAAATGAATAATACCCTGCGCGGTAATCGGGAAGGAAACTCCCAGTCTCGGCATAATTACATTTGTCGGATCGGCCTCCTGTAATGGCGTGTCTTTTGCCTGTGGATCGAGCAAATCCGGGATATACATACCGTGAGGGTTGAACCGCTCGTACCTGAGGCCTGCATTAATGATGAAATTATCAAACTCCAGCTTGTCCTGAATAAACAAACTGAATTGTGTCACGTCCTGATTGGAAAGAACGTCATGGGCGGGGGTTGTAACATCAGGGAGAGTCGGCTGGCGATACAAATCCCCATCGTACAAGACCTCGTAATTCTCTCTAGACAGGGAGTGTTGCTGGAAATCGCCACCCGCTTTAACCTCGTGGATCGTACCGATCTGGTTCGTTATTTCTGCTCGGAATCTGAATGAAGTCGATTCCTCCTGTAAAAACCCTTTCTGATTGCCACCGAACAGGTATTGATTGCCCGGGAAACCTTGGATTGAACCCGAAGAAACGTAGCGTTCATCTGCCGGATTTTCGTACAAGTACCTCTCCAGATTATTGGTGGCATAAGAGGCTTGCAACAAATAGAAAGACCTGTCGCCGAGTGTATGCGTCCATTGAACCCGGTGGTCAATACTGTTGTCGCGGGTTGTAGATACGCCATCCGGATTAAACCGGTATAGGAAATTAAACGCTCTGCGTTCACCCCAATCTGTGAGAACTGTGTATTCAAGTTTAGAGCCAATCATCGGTTTCATGCTTAGCTTTCCGATGATATTTCCACTTTTTCTCGGATCCATCGGTACGACTTCAGACGGGATTTCCTCATCGGGACCATATTCATACCATGGCTTTCCGCTCAACTCGTAATACCAGAGGGGACCATCGTAGTCGGGGATGAATTTCTGAATTTCTTCCAGAAGACCTATATCGGCGTTGAAATTCGCAGAGTCTGATGGAAGGTGTTCTCGAACACCATATGTAGTCCCATCCCTCTTGTCAAAACGTCCCGAGACGAAGAAGCGGAGTTTTTTCCAGAAAGGAACCGGCCCACTCAACGTGCCTTCGGCAGTGAAAATATTAGAGTCGAATCCTGAGGGCGTGCCGTAAATATCGCCGTGTCTGGTAGCGAAATCGCCCCCGTAGACGCTCAATGAAGCCTTCAGCCGGTCCGAACCTTCTTTCGTTACTATATTTACGATGCCGGACATTGCCTGACCGTACTCGGCGTTAAATGCGCCGGAGATGACGGTCAGTTCCTGAATCGCATCTTTGGCAACGGTGGTTGCGAGCCCGTTTGTTTCAAACGGATTGCCTACGCTCATTCCATCGACCAGATACGAAATCTCATTCGATCGGCCGCCACGGATGTGAATTTCGCCGCCCGGACCCTGGTTGACACCTGCCTGTGTCGCGATAATACCGAAAAAACCTTCCACGGGAAGGGCCTGAATTTCCTCCGAGACGACCGTTCTGCGAGAGGAGGTCAGGTCTTTCTGGACCAGTGGTCTCTCGGCAATGATCAATACCTCCTCGCCCTGGATAACCTCTTCGGTCATCGTGAGGTTATATCGTGTCGTCTGTCCCGTGGCGATCCTGACCTCGGAAATAATCTGGGTCGCATATCCGATATAAGAAAAGCGAATCGTGTAATCACCGACTCGCACATTCAGAATGATGTAGTCGCCGTTTATATCGGTAACGCTTCCCTGACCGGTTTCTTCCAGAATGACGTTTACACCGGGCAGCGGGAATCCCCCGGGTCCATCTGTAATACGCCCCGCTAATTTGCCCTGAGCCAGCGCATCAGGGGCCAGAAATAGTACGAATAGAATAGGAAGAAGGCCCGCTGAGAGAAATCCTCGAGACATAAGTCATTGTCCAGTGAGAACTGAATTAAATGTGGCTGAAAATTACGTCAGCACTGTATATAGATATGCTGAAAAACGAAGGGCCCGGAAGGAATCTTCCGAGCCCTTCGCTCAACAGAAAGCATGATGCCTTACTTAATGAGCACCATCGTTTTAGTCTGGCGGAAGTTGCCATATTCCAGACTGTACAGATAAGTACCACTGGCGGCTTGAACGCCGGCCGATGTCGTTCCGTCCCACATCACCTGATGGGTTCCGCGGGCATATACCTGAG
>SMXK01000009.1 GCA_004356265.1 Bacteroidota bacterium | reverse complement strand
CGGACTGAAATCTCCGAACAAACGCTTCGTCCCGAGACATCGACGGATTAATCACCTTCAATGCCACAACGCGAGAGAGCGCTACGTCTTCGGCCCGGTAAACGATACCCATTCCACCACGGCCGATCACGCCCTGAATGCGGTATCCGTCAACCACTTGTCCGATTTCAAGCTGCATGTTTCGTCTCGCGATTGATTAGGATGGAGTGTAGACAATTACGGTAATGTTGTCAGGTCCACCGTAATGATTAGCCGCCGCGATGAGTTTGTCACAGGCAGTCTGCGAGTCGTTCTCCAGAACTATTTTCGTGACCTCGTTTTTTGGCACATCAGCCAATCCATCTGAGCACAGCAGAATTCTTTCTCCACTCATTGGTGGCGGCAGTTCGAAAATATCGGGGTTCAGATCCTGCTCAACACCCATGGCCTGGACCAAGTTATGCTTGCGTGGATCATTTTCAGCTTCCTCCTGGGTCAATGTTCCGTTACGTACCAATTCATTCAGAAGCGAATGATCAACGGTTACTTGAGTCATAGATTGATTGTCGATGCGATACGCCCGGCTATCTCCAACATGCCCGATCCAAAACCGACCATTCATCTCGGCCATGACCGTACAGGTCGTTCCCATTAACGTATCGTTTCCTACTAGTTGGGAATACGATAATATGCGTTCGTTCGCAAGACGGAATAGAGTCCGAAGGCGATCCACCGGATCCTGTCCGATATCAGCCATGAAATTATTCTCGAAAGTCTTTACCGCCATCTGGCTGGCCTCGCGTCCGTTTTCATGCCCGCCCATTCCGTCCGCAACTATGAACAGATGCTCTGGCGATACGCCAGATTCTGTATACGAAAACACGCCAACCGAATCTTGATTTTCTGTACGAAGTAAGCCAACATCGGACCCGAATCCGACACTGAACCTATCCTTGGCAGACTTCTTTCGTCTGGTAAAATTTAACATTGTTGGTTGTATATCGCGTCCTATTGAAGAATACTGAATCAGATTAAGTGATTCAAGATCAACGGTATGCGGACAGCGGGTCTTCCATTTCAATTCCAAAAAACTTAGGATCTGAACCGATTACCGCCAGTGAAAATATTTTTAATACGTAATCTTTCGTCTGTTCCGGCATTCGATCCTGATATTCAGTGTAAAAACGCCAATAACTTCGGCTAACAGGATTCATCTCCATTCCTTCGAACGGTTCGGGATCAGGCAGCGCCTCCAATTTCCGGGCGACCCCAAACTCTCCCCAATTATACGACGCTAAAACAAGCAGGCCCGACGCCTGAGCAAGCGTGCGGTAGATCTCTCCTATATATTTAGCGGCCGCGACCGTCGATTTTTCGAAATCGTGTCGTTCATCATCCGGGTCATAGATTTTTTCATCCCGTAATGGCCCTACAACCATGTCATAACGCTCAGCAGTTGCCGGAATGAATTGCCACATTCCTTTTGCCCAACCCCATCGGGTATTTTCATACGCGACCTGAGTTGGGTCTAAGTTTGACTCCTGAAGCGCTAAATAAAAATACTCAGCGGGCAGACCATTCGCTTGAAACTGCTCTACAATTATGCGTGTGTAGCCCTCTCGCTCTGCTCTGCGAACGCTTTCCTGAAAAGTACGGATATTTCGAGGCTGCAACCAAAATCCGTGGATTTTCTGCTTCACTTCTCTGACGAACCCGGATGGGATTTCCAGTTCACTCTCGCGAAAAACCATCGCCATTCGATGGATCAACCGCTCTTCCGGAGTCAACTCCCTTCGAATGCCATATTCAACTATTGTCGCTTCGTAGCTTGCCTGCAAATTTCGAATCTGTTCCTCAGCGCGGGCAATTCTAGCCTGCTGTGCCGGATCATTTTCGTTGGCAGCTCTAAAGTCCGCTACGATAAGTTCCATCTCCTTTATCTGATGGAACAGCGCCGCAACGCTGGCCTCAGCATTTTTTCTCGCTTTCTCTGATTGAAATAAGAAAATTAACGACACTGAAATGATCAATACCGCCACTCCAAGAACTCCGCCGAGGACCGTAAAATGCCTCTTTTTTTGTTTCGTCTCAACGGTTTGAAATGCCTTGCGAATCATCATTGTATGTTCGCCGGCAGGCAGGCCGCTATCATGACTCAGATAGTGGGCTGCATAATCTTCAACTGATTTCCCCGCAAGGTTTCTGCGACCGGAGTCGGTCGAAGGTGGCTCCGGGGTCGCAGCGCTCGAAAGTTTCTCCTCGCTGACTGGGGAATGTACGACTGTTTTCGCCCGCGCGATTGAATCCGGATCGTCCAATGCCGCAAAATCAAACCGTACCTCTGGTCCGTCCTTCGCCAGGATAAAGGGTTCACCAGCTGATATTTGTAGCCTGTCAATGCGACTTCCATCGAAAAATGTTCCATTGCTGCTTTCAAGGTCGATAATCCACCACGCGCTTTTTTCAAATGAAATGCGAGCGTGTTTCCGGCTCATAACCCTGGAGGGAATTGATATGTCACACGCATCGTCTCGTCCCAGCACAAAGGCTTCGACAAATGGCCCAGCTACCCGTTCTTTTCCTTTGTAACTGATCGCAACATTTATCGGTGGTACGTCTGGATTATTTTGTCGTGACGACTTCATCATCCAAACGGAATGCGGGCCCGGAACCCTACAGGGTCAGCCAGAATCGCAGGCGGGGCTTCGACGGAAACATCCAGCATCGGACCGGCAGAACCGTGCGTGGACTCAACGGGGATGACCCCAACATAGTTTGCAGAGTCTGGATTATGGATGATTCCCAGTAACGATTTCAATCTGGTCTCCAGGTATTCACGTGCCAGTGCGAGACTGGCCTGCTCGTTAATCGCGTTCTGTTCGGTTATCAGAAAATGAACAATTCTGGAAATGAACAACTGCGCCTCGAGGCTCCGGAGTTGCCGGGCCTTTTCGGTCGCCTTTTCATCTTCCAACTCGATTCGCTTCGAGACCATCGGAGAAGCATACAACTGGATCTGATCTCGCGAATGTACAGCGGTCAGGACGGTGATACCCGAATCTGCCAGTTCGCCATTTTTCTCTTCACGGTAGATCGCCGCCAGTGGACTCGGGGATGCGCCTCCATCCCAGATCAGCAGGTCACTGAGCGTGTGATCTCCCACCCCACCGGTAAATGTGGGCCACGCAGTTTCACTGAACCTGCTCGCAAAAATCGCAACCACAGCTATGGCCGCAGCGCCGAAGAGCGCGGTATCGCTGGCTTCGATAGACGAACTGTTGCCAGCCAGCCCTTCATTCGCCTCCCGAAGAACCACGGGAGGATAAGCCAGGGACACGTATCCGGCACTTTCTGTTTTGGTAAATTTCACCCATTCAAGATAATCGGGCTTTTCTAATTGTTGCCAGATGACGGGCAGCGTCCTTAGATCGGTTACCGACTCGTTCCCCCAGAAAACGGGAGAAAGCGAACATAGAGCGGGGGATTGAATGCTTTCGGCTGCAGCAGCGATTTCAGTGAGGGCCTCAACGTCGGCCTTGCCATAGCCGAATTCGCGGTCTACGACCAGAAGTGATGCCGGGTTACCAGAACGATTTTCATGTTCCGCGATCACTACCTGATAATGGATCGCCTCGGCCAGGTCGCCGGATCCCGCGGGTAGGACGTCGACGAAAATGTTTGATCGGAAGTCCAGGTGATCGAGTAGAAATTTCAACGAGCGCCATCTGGCCTCCAGGTCGCGGACTGCTTCGTTTTGAAGGATCAAATCTACCCTGTTCGAAACATGTTTTTCGATGTCGCGGATTATTCCATTCAGCGCGGATGTGTCAACAGTGGAAGCCTGTGACCCGGCGGCGGCGGCGAGAGAATCTACCAGGGCGCCCGGAGAGCCTGGCGGCGGGCTCGGGTCGTCTTCCTCACCGTCTCCCATGTTCACCATTTCAAATAGATGATCCAAGGACGCGTTTTCGCTTGCCGGTTTCAGGGATTCAGGTGGTGGCTGAGGTTGCGAAGAGGTGTCCGCTTTGTCCAGCGCCCCGACCAATTTCTTGCTCCAATGTGTGTCCACGCCATACCGATCAATTTCGGCCTGAAAATCGTCGAGAGTTAATCTTCCCGCCGCGAGCTCCCTGGCCGACTTCCGGATGCTCCAGAGGCCCGAAAACGCTGGAATAAGAGATACGATTCCTTTGGGGCTGAAGTCCTTAAGCGACCGAAAATGGAGGACAAAGCCGACGTTTTCGGGTGTTGCTCCGGAACGATCAACGATTTCCACATTCACCGATGGTGCCAGTTTATTAAACAACCCTCCGTATCCATTTCTGTCGATGCTGTGAAGATGATTCCCTGATTCCCAGTCGTCAATTTTCTGCTCCGGTGCGAGATCAGAAATCAAGACTATTCGAAATGGTGATGACACCTTCACAGAAATCGGCTTCGTGCCTGGCTGCGTCAATCTTGTTTCGTCTGGCGTTGACGAAATAAACAATCCTACGCCAGCGTGGACATCTTTTCCAGAACTGTCTTCAGTACTCATTCTGACTTAGGGTAAGGTTGAAAACTCAGCATTGCTCTCTCGATTTCTGGTCCGACCGTTTTCCGGGTTTTTTTCGTGAAAGACGCGGTCAGAGTGAATCCTGTTTTTTCATGCAAAACATAGATCTGTTCCTGATATAATCTGAGCTCTTCAGTGGGCCACCAGACGAAAATGGCCTTGTGCGCTGGGAGCCCGTTTGTTAATTGACAGGGTTCGTTCAAAAGCAAGCGGCAACCCTTCAATTCGCTTTCAAGTGTACCAAACATTGACTCGGCAAACTCAAGCAAACTGTCAATTTGAAGATCCTCCTTAACATTCACCGTAATATTATGCTGAATACCATCCGTTGCGGGACCCGTCAGCGTGAATACGGTTTTGTCCGTCCACTCGTCCGGGAGATTTAACCTGAAAGTGTTGGCGCTATACAGGTTACCGGTCACCGGAGGTGGCGCCATCTCGCGCTGGCGGGCACGACTCATTGGAATCGCCATACCTCGCGGCGTCTCGGATTCTCCTTCAGTCTTAGGGACATCCTTTCCATCCCCTTCCTTCTCGCTGGATTCAACTAAATGCCGATAATAGTCTGGTATATCCGCAGGCATGGGTAGAAATCTATATTACGTGGAAAAACGGACTAGGCGGACTCTAAATGTAAGATCTGACGGTGTCTAATGTAAAGGAAGCAGTCGGATTCTCGACTTATGAATCTGACGGTCGATATGAGTGGTATAATATTTCCAAACGACCGGCACTCTTCTCCCGTTTGTGAGGCTGATAAATCTTTTGTCGAAATGAAGCACATTCGAACAAAAACACGTATAGTTGTATCCGTGGTTCTATCGCATTAGCTTCTTGAAGTTAAGCGGCATTATTACTCATAAAGTTAGAGTGTTCGCTTTAATCGACTGAGAGATTCCCACCTTCAACTCTCTAGTCCGTATTCACTTATCACCCAGAGATTTCAGAGTGGAACGCATAGGCAAATACGAGATTCTTGAAAAAATCGGCCACGGCGGAATGGGCTCCGTATTTCTCGGTATGGATTCGGTTATCGGTCGAAAAGTGGCGATCAAGATCATTCGGGAAGACTATCTGAACGACCAGGATATCAGGGAGCGATTCTATAGAGAAGCTCGTTCAGTCGGACGCTTATCTCACGAAAATATTATGACGATATTTGACGTTGGCGAAGACCAGGGTCGACCCTATATCGTCATGGAATATTTAGAAGGCGATGATCTACGCGCCTTGCTTCGCCAGAAGATTGAATATGAGGTAGAAGAGAAAGTTGATATAGGCATCAAGATTTGCAGGGGGCTTCATTTTGCCCATGAAAATGCTGTAATCCATCGCGACATCAAGCCGGATAATATTCGTGTAATGCCCGGTGGTCGCGTTAAAATAATGGATTTCGGTATCGCCAGAATTCAGGACGATACACATCTCCAGACGCTAACTGTTACAGGATCTCAATTGGGAACGCCGAGATATATGTCCCCGGAGCAGATTCGTGGTGAAAAGATTGACAGAAGATCCGACATCTTTTCGTTTGGCGTTCTGTTTTATGAGTTACTGTGTGGTGCTCCACCGTTCACCGGCGATAATGTAACTACGCTCATCTATAAAATATTAAACGAGACTCCAGAGCCCGTCGAATTTGAACCCGAATCACTTTCTTCAGAGCTGAGTCCGATTCTATCAAAGTGTCTCGCAAAAGACAGAGATGAAAGATACAGCGATGTAGGAGAACTGTTGGCAGATCTCGATGTGGTGATTCGGGGGTCGGGAAGTGGAATAACGACCCGGATTGCCGGATCGGGTACTACTCGGTTTGCATCACTTTCGTCAGGTGACGAGACACGTTTTATGCGCAGGGAGGACATTCTCAAAAAGGAAGACCCCTACGAAACCATAGGCGCCCCCGAAACTGTGGCGGCGCCTGGCACCGTCGCTGCTTCGGCGCCAGAAACCGCATCCACTAAGGCAAAGGCATCGGCGCCTGCGAAAAAGCGTTCCATGGGTCTCATTGGGGTGATTGCCGCCGTCGTGATTCTTGCAGGTTCTACCGTGATCTGGTTTGGAACGGATTGGATTCGCGGGAACGATGATGCCATCGGACAAACAGAAGGCAACCGGCAACCGGTGCAGGAGACCGAACTTATTCCGCCTGCGATTAGCGAAAGCGGCGTCACCGAGGCGGATTCAAATAGTCTCGTAGAAGGCGAAAGCCCT
>SMXK01000148.1 GCA_004356265.1 Bacteroidota bacterium | reverse complement strand
GACGCGGCATTAGACCACGTGGTAGAGCGATTAGCCGCCGCAGGATACGTCCTGGAATCGCTGGCTACTGCTTCCGATCGATTGAGATATCGTGTTGAGGAATACCCACTCAGTGCCCCGGCGTGGGAGCCCATTTCTGCGACGCTCTCGATTCACGGCAGTGAGCGCCCGATCCTTGAGCTCGCCAGCAATCGAAACATGTTGGTAACCCGTTCTTTCTCAACTACCCCAGATGGAGTAACCGCCGAGCTGGTTTTCGCAGGATCTGGAAGTAGAACAGAGTTGGATGCGCTCGACGTACGGGGGAAAATTGTTCTCGCAGACGGCGATTTATCCCGCGTATTCAGAGATGCTGTCCAGGAAAGGGGAGCGTTAGGAGTATTGGCGTATTCACTGCCCGGGTATCTGAAGCCGCAAGTCAACAAGCATTCAATTCAGTTCAAGCGGATCACCATGGACGAAGCAGCCTCTTCTTGGGGTATTGCACTGTCGACCGATGCTAGAGAAAAACTGCAGACTGCTCTGGAAGACGGCCCTGTTCAGGTAACCGTTCAAACCGAGGTAAAGTGGACGCCCAATGCGATTGAACGGACCGTTGTGGCGGATATCAGGGGATCTGACGTTCCGGGTGAACTTACATCTTGGGGATTTTATCGTGGGAACAGGACCAATGACTAAAGCACTGATTGATCGATCCGAATACCCGTCATTTCCTGAGAAGGTTTATATGAATCAGGCTTCTATCGGGATGCTGAGTTCGACAACTGTTGCGGCCATGACATCGTTTATTGATTCTACCGGTCGTTTTGGAAGTCTTCTGATGAGCGATGATGAAGAAATCGAATATCTGGGCAATCTGAGAATCGTGGGAGGGCGGCTGTTCAACTGCAATCTGACTAACGTTGCTATCCTGGCGGGAGCGAGTGAATTACTGGGTCAACTACCGTCCTTGATGAGCCCAAAATCGGGTGAGGAAATATTGATGGTAGACACCGATTTTCCTGCACTTACGCGGCCGTGGTTGCAGTTTGCAAAAACGAGTGGAAGTTGTGTTCAATTTGTTAAGGACCTGCCTGCCCGCGATTTAACAGATACATTGTGTGAGCGAATTGGTCCGTCCACGTCAGTTGTCGCAGTCAGTCACGTTCAATATGGGACCGGCACTATCATCGATGTACCACGGCTGACCTCGCGGGCGGGAGACGTTGGTGCTCTCGTAATCATCGATGCGACCCAGTCGGCCGGGGCAATAAACGTCGATACGAAGTTGTGGGGAGCAGATATAGTCGTCGCCAGCGGGTATAAGTGGCTAGGAGGTCACGGGGGTGTTGCTTTGGGCTATGTTTCGGACACTATGTTGCGTGAAACTCCGGTACTGCCTGGCTGGATGAGTACTGAACATCCATTTGATTTTGATGCGACATCCGTCGAATACGCCGTGGATGCCCGACGATTTTTGCAATCAACAATGTCATATGTGTCGGTTGCCTCGTTATCAGCATCGCTGAATCAGCTCTTGAGCTTTTCCCCTGATGTACGCGAAAATCATTCAAAAACACTTTCGCGCGAATTGTTCAACGGCCTGAATGGATCCGGGTGGGTGGCCCATCACCCAGGAGGAAGTTCGGCTGCTTCAACTCATATTATCTCATTGTCGAACCCGAAATTTTCAGCCCGAGAGATTTACGAGCAATTGCTCGCGCGAGGCGTAATCTGCAGTACCCGAAATAATCGTCTGCGAATTTCCGTTGCGGCCTTTAACGATTCGAGCGATATTTCCAGGGTGATTGCGGCCCTCTGTAATGGTCAGCGCGTTGGTGCCGGCGGATGAAGGCAGGAAAAGCTGACGGCAATGTCTATCCACTCGTGGTGTCCAATTTTATTCTCCGGACAACGCTGTTTCTTGTGTTGATTCAAATCACGGCTCCAGTCCGGGTGTCGGCAGCCGGGGGGCAGAACGAACTCCGGCAGACAGCGTCACATCAAAAGGCAGCGCTCCGGATAGCCGTCGCCAGTAACTTTGCGCTCACGGCTCGGGCGCTTGCGAATGATTATGAAAGCCAGTCAGCCAATCGCGTGGTAATCATATCCGGGTCTACGGGCAAACACTACGCCCAGATTATTAATGGAGCCCCGTTTGATATCTTTTTGGCGGCAGACACGTTGCGTCCTGCTCTGTTGGAGGAAGAAGGATTTATCGATACCGGTACGCGCCGAACCTATGCGATCGGTCGGTTGGTTTTGTGGAGTGCGAAGTCAGGTATTGTGGACGAGGAAGGGCACATATTGGAGCGACTGGATCAGTACAGAATTGCTGTGGCCAAT
The DNA here is from genome assembly GCA_004356265.1 of Bacteroidota bacterium. GTDB lineage: Bacteria > Bacteroidota > Rhodothermia > Rhodothermales > UBA10348 > N075bin62. The sequence goes on along the minus strand of SMXK01000148.1, from coordinate 2,934 downwards.
GAGCGATTGGCGCCGTATGGAGTGGCAGCGCGGGAAGTTATTTCCGGGGCGCAGCACTGGAACCAGATGAGGGACTCGCTCATCCGGGGAGAAAATATTTCGCAGGTATATCACTTCGTCGCAAGTGGAGGCGCGGATGCTGGGTTTGTAGCCCTCTCGAGTGTGATTAACAGGGGCGGCGACGCACCGGGTGCCTATTGGATCATTCCACAAAAATTATACACTCCGATAGATCAGCAGGCTGTAATTCTCAGATCGTCCCTTGCTGCAATTGATTTTATGGCGTACCTCGGTTCGGAAGACGCTAAAGCAATAATTTCAACCAGCGGCTACAGGGTACCGCAGTGATGTCGGAAGCTGATCTCGGAGCTTTATTCGTTACGCTCAGACTGGCGTTTGCCACCACAATCATTTTGCTATTGATTGGGACACCCCTCGCATGGTGGTTGTCAAGAACTCGATCGCGAGCAAAGCCTGTGATCGAAGCACTCGTCGCCCTTCCTCTCATCTTACCTCCGACAGTTCTCGGATTCTACCTGCTACTCCTTCTCAGTCCGGCCAGATTTCCCGGCTCCCTGATTTATGACCTTACCGGATATTCATTGGCATTTACATTTTCCGGGCTCGTCATCGGATCGGTTTTGTATTCAATGCCATTCGTGATTCAGCCACTGCAAAACGCTTTTTCTGGTGTCAGACAGGAGACTCTTGAGGTCGCCGCTACTTTAGGTGCTTCACCCGTCGATGCCTTCCGATCAGTGGTACTGCCTATGGTGCGTTCAGCATACATTACGGCAGCTATTCTGGGGTTTGCGCACACGGTTGGTGAGTTTGGTGTTGTTCTTATGATCGGCGGAAGTATTCCAGGCGAGACACAGGTGCTTTCAATTGCCATATATGATCACGTGGAAAGCCTTGAATATGCTCAGGCTCATACGATCTCTGGAATTTTATTTCTCGTCTCATTTATACTCCTGTTTCTCGTGTATACAGGAAAACGAAAGTCGGGTATGATGCGATTATGAGTGTCACGGCCAAAATTCGATTCGAAAGGCCAGATTTCGTTCTGGATGCTGAACTGGCGTTGCCGGCACAAAGTATCAGCGTTGTGTTTGGTGTTTCCGGAAGCGGAAAAACGACGCTCCTGAGATCTCTCGCAGGCCTGGAATCACATACCGACAATAGGATCGAGGTCGGTGGATCGGTCTGGCAAGACAATAAGCGGACGATTCCTACGCATCTTCGGAAGGTCGGATTTGTGTTTCAGGAATCCCGGCTTTTTCCGCATCTGAAAGTAGCGGGTAATGTCCGATACGGAATGAAACGCAACGGCCAGGATCCCTCGGGGAAGTACTTTGAGCGCATCACTAGAATTCTTGATATCACAGATTTGCTTGATAGATTTCCCGAATCACTGTCCGGTGGAGAACAGCAACGCGTGGCAATTGCTCGAGCGCTCGCGATAAAGCCAGAATTATTATTGCTCGACGAGCCCCTGGCGTCGCTGGACCTGGCCAGCAAGCAGAAAATACTGCCCTTTATCAGTCGTATCCGAAACGAGCTGAAAATCCCGGTCATTTATGTCACGCATTCCCTTGATGAAGTGGTTAGAATCGCCGACTGGTTGATTTTGCTGGATAGCGGACGCGTGGTGGCTGCTGGACCAGTAAACGAGATCCTCACGAATCCAGATATACCGCTTATGTTCAGATACGATGCATCGTCCGTTCTGGAAGCGACTGTTCAAGAACGCGATATTGAACATCATCTTGATTTTCTGACAGGAGACGGATATTCCTTGTGGGTTCAATCGTCTGACCAGCCGATAGGATCAGCCATCAGACTGAGCATCGCGGCTCGTGATGTGAGCGTGACGCTCAGTCACGCGCAGGATACCAGCATTCTGAATATTTTACCGGCGGTCGTAGAATCTCTCTCGCCGGACGGCGAATCGAGAACTCTTGTAGTACTTCGGATTGGGAGTCAGTTGATCCTCGCGAGAATTACAAGCCGATCTGCGACATTGCTAAAACTGGAACCGGGATTAGCGGTATTCGCCCAGATTAAGGGCGTCGCTGTTATATCGTGAAGCACAATTTCCTAAAACACCCCGTTCAGTCATTCTGATCTGAGAGCGTCGGCGGGATTGGCTAATGCGGCCCGGATGGACTGAAATCCAACCGTCAGGCAGGTAATAGCAAGAATACCCACTACTGCGGAGACGAAAATGCCCCAGCCCAGATCAGTATGATACTCAAATGCCGACAACCAGTCATTCATCAGATACCACGAGATCGGAGCGGCAATTGTGAATGCCAGTAAGACGAGCACCACAAACTCCCTGCTCAGCAGTCCCACGATGCCGGGAATAGTTGCACCGAGAACTTTTCTGATCCCGATTTCTTTGGTTCGTCTCTCAGCCGAGAAGGATGCCAGCCCGAACAGGCCAAGGCAGGCGATAAAGATAGCCAAGCCTGTGAACCACAAACTCAATTTCCCGATTACAATCTCGCTGCTGTATTGCCGCTCGAAACTCTCATCCACGAATGTATACTCAAACGGGTATTCAGGATTAAACTCCTTGAATACAGTTTCAAATACAGACAGCGCCTCTTCCGTCTGACCTGCGGCCGGGCGGATCAGAGTTAAAGACGAAGACTCCGGGTTGAGTCGCATTACCATCGGATCGATCGGGTCATACAACGATGCAATATGGAAATCCTTTACGACACCGATAATCTCGCCATCGCGTCCCCATACCCGGACCTGCTGACCGATCGGATCTTCAAATCCCATTGCGAGGGCCGCGGCCTCATTTATAATCACGTTCAGGGTGTCTGTAGTAAACTCCTGAGAGAAATCTCTTCCAGCTGCGAGCTCCATTCTCATCGTTTTTATAAATCCGTGAGACGTCTGAATGATGTTGTACAGCGT
>SMXK01000147.1 GCA_004356265.1 Bacteroidota bacterium | reverse complement strand
TTGACCAATCTGATTTCCTGATGGGTAAGGCGAAGAAATCAGCGCGAGAGTCCATGGTCATCTACCTCACCAGCGAGCTATTTGGTGCGAAATGGCGCAATTGGAAAATCCTTCTCAAGGAACTCGACGCGGACTATGCGATCAAGAAGATTGCCTATCCATCAATCTACAATCTAATCATAGACCCAAAAGAAGAAGAGCCCGAAAAATTCTATCTCGATGACACCTGGGTAGACACCCCTTTATGGAAAGTGATAGAGGAACACCAAGCATCAATGGAAAAAGATTCCGGCGCTCCAGATGCTTAGATTGTAATCTCCTGGGATGTGGTGGTGAGGATAAAATCATCGTGTGCATAGAAGACTCTGGAGTAATTGAGAATATTCTGACACACCAAGGGCTCACCTCTTTTTGTTTGACGTGATGTTATATCAGAACCGAGAATGTCTGGAGTTGGCCGTTAGTTGCCACGCATCTTTGTATTCCTCGTTGACCGCTAACAAGCACGAAGCAGACGTGATTTTGCTATGTGCCCATTGATCAAAACAACATCAATAGACACTACGCCCGGACCGGTATCAGCGCTCGAAGGCGAAACCCTTGTAGCCCTCTTTAACGATATCATGACAACGTTGTCGATAAACGTCCATACCGCCAACGTATGGCATAAATACCCGGGATTTCCCCGGTACGTTCGCACCGACGTACCAGGAATTAGCCAGCGGATAAAGGGTTTCATCCGCTGCTGCTGACACATGTTCCACCCATTCTTCCTGGGCGTCTTCCTGGGCTTCAATTCGCGATAATCCCTGTTGCCGCATATGAGCAATGCAATCGGTAATCCACTCGACGTGCTGCTCAATTGCAACGGGCATATTGGTCAGTACCGACGGACTGCCCGGGCCGGTGATGGTAAACAGATTGGGAAAACCTGCGACCTGTAACCCCAGATAAGATCGTGGGCCGGTTTCCCAGGCTGCGGCAAGCGTTTTACCTGCGGTACCCTTGATATCCATCGCCAGCAATGGCCCTGTCATCGCATCAAAGCCGGTCGCAAACACTAAAATGTCCAGCGCGTATTCTGCTTCGGCGGTTCGAACACCTGCGGGTGTAATTTCCTCTATCGGTGATTCGCGAACGTCTACCAGCTCCACATTGCTCCGATTGAAAGTTTCAAAATAGTCCGTATCAATCGGTGGGCGTTTGGTTGCGTAGGGATGGCTGGTTGGTATCAATTTTTCTGCAACATCTGGATCCTGGACTATTTCGCGTATCTTTGCGCGGATAAAATTTGCCGCAGTGTCATTGGCTTTCAGATCAGTCACCAGGTCACAAAAGGAGTCAGCGATGAAGCGAAAACCCCCGATTTCCCACAACGCATCGTAGATTTCCTTTCGTTCCTCGTCAGAAACATCACTGGCGAGACGTTCGTTGAGCAAAAAAGGAAAGCCGCCTGCGGATTCCCGGCAGAGTGCCCTGATCTCAGCATAATTGGCTTTTATGTCGACAACCGTTTCAGGTTCAAGCGGCGCATTACGTGCTGGCACGGTAAAGTTTGCTGTGCGTTGAAATACTGTTAAGTGCTCTGCTTCAGCAGCAATCACTGGCGTTGCCTGAATGCCGGTGGAACCGGTACCGATTAACCCGACGCGTTTGCCACTGAAATCAACGCCATCGTGCGGCCAAACGCCAGTGTGATACCAGTCACCGGCAAAGGACTTCAAACCAGGAAAGTCAGGTGTATTTCGAGTTGATAGGCAACCCACAGCAGTAACCACAAATTGGGCAAGGATTTGCTGGCCCTGTGAGGTTGTTAGTTTCCAGCGATTTTCCTGATCTTCAAAATGGATCGATTCAATCCAGGTGTTGAATTGGATATCGGGCTTTAAGTTGAACCTTTCGGCGACGTGATTTAAATATTCGAGAATTTCCGGTTGATCGGGGTAGCGACTGGTCCACTCCCATTCCTGCTCCAGTTCACTGGAGAAGGAATAAGAATAATAGTAACTTTCTGAATCGCAACGGGCGCCAGGATAGCGATTCCAATACCAGGTACCGCCGACGCCATCGCCAGCTTCGAATACCCGGGCATTGAGTTTCAGCTTGTCCCTGAGTTGGTGCAGCATATACATGCCCGAAAACCCTGCGCCGATAACGGCGACATCCAATTTCAGCTCTTTACTTTCCACGGCCATAACCCTTCCTTGTGGTGTTTCCCCACGATAGCCCTACTTTGTCAATTGTTACAAATTCCAAAATACGCCAGCGGTAGAGTGCGCGTCGATATAAGAAAAGCTTGCAGTGGTCGATACAACATCGGTTCGCCTCATAGAAAGCAATTAGAAAGATTGTAGCTTAAATTGATAATGCCCGCAGTTGGCCGTTAGCTGCCCTGTACACCCGCATGGCTGTTTGAACGCTAACAAGCGTAAAACGGACGTGAACCAGCTTTTAGCGTTTACCGATAGCAATGTTTTTGTTTTCAAAGCTGTCTCCAACTCTTGCGACAGAAAGTGAATGTCTCGTTCTGGGCATACGCGACTGTTAGTATTTAGGCTGGACTGTTATGGGAGATAAGAAATGAATTGGGAAATGATTGGTTCGATCGGCGAAATCACAGCAGGGATCGGCGTAATTCTGTCACTAATTTATGTCGGCAAGCAATTGAAGCAATCCAATACCATGGCGCGATCCTCGTTTCGCCAGGAACTCAGCTCGCAGGCGAACCATTGGGCCATGAGTATTGCTTCCTCGCCGAGCCTTGCAGAAGCGCTCGCCAAGGTGCATTTTGAAGATTTAGAGCGTAACGATGCGACGGGACCGGAACGGATGCATATTGCATATGCAATCGTGGGGTTAGTGGGCCAGATGTTTTTTGCATTCAAACACTGGAAGGAAGGAATACTGACTGATGAGCAGTTTGCAGAACTCTATAGCCCGCGCAACGCGCTTCTTTCAAAACCGTATTTGAGTACCGTGTGGTCGCAGTTGCGCCCGGGTTATTCGGAGGAATTTAACGAATGGTTCGAGCAGTGGATTGATCTTGGCGATAGTGAATTTAACCATATCTCTTCAAACTAAATCTTGACCAATACAGAGACTTACCGTCAAGTGTTGCGTTGACCTTTGCCAACAGAAATTCAACAGCGTGCTCGACGTAAGCTGAGAATGCTTAATGCAGCTACCGTCATTGACGATTTAAAAATTCCACCATCGAATCGCCTGGAGAAGCTCAAAGGCGATCGGCGCGGACAACACAGCATTCGAATTAATAATCAATGGCGGATCTGTTTCGTGTGGCAAGACAGAGGGGCAAGCGACGTAGAGATTGTTGATTATCATTAGAGGTACATCATGTTAAAGAATATACATCCAGGTGAAATCCTCCTTGAGGAATTCCTCAAGGAATTTGGCGTCAGTCAGAATCGGTTGGGAAGAGACATTGGTATGTCACCCAGGGCCATTAACGAAATTGTGCGTGGTAAGCGCTCGATTACCGCGAATTCTGCACTGCGCATCGCGAAGTACTTTGGAACATCTCCAGAATTTTGGCTGAACCTTCAATCAAATTACGATCTCGAAGAGGCTGCCAATGAAATCGACCTACGAAATATCAAGGAATTTGAAGCTGCTTGAGAATCTGGCGTTCATCGAAAATCACTCAGAAAGATCGCCGAGGAACTTGCAGAGCGAGGATTCCTCAACGGTAAAGGAAATCGGTATGGGCCTTCCCAGATTAGAGCGATGTTGACTCCCTAGCCCGGATAATTCATGAAGGGATCGCTGACGCGGGCAAGATTTCACCAAAATAGGCCGACGGTTCGCGATATTTTCAGTCCTGGTAACTGGTTTTCATTAGGAGATCTGTTCTCAGCAGGCCATTTATTCGTCCTATACTTCGCGGCTGTCCGGTGGAACACTACACGCTGACTTGAAACAACTATCCACGATCAGGTAACCTCCCAATCCATGCGACCGCGAATCAAGTACGCCCAAAATGGCGATGTCAACATTGCCTATAGCGTGATGGGAACCGGGCCAGTGGATCTCGTGATGGTCCCTGGCTGGGTTTCGAACATCGGACTTCACGACGATCACCCGACGGTGGCGAGGTTCTTCAACGAGCTGGCATCCTTTGCTCGTGTGATTCAGTTCGACAAGCGCGGGACGGGGCTTTCGGATCGGCCTACGGCCTACGCAACCTTGGAAGAGCGCGTTGCTGACCTTCTCGCAGTGCTGGATGCGGTTGGTTCGGTGAAGGTCGCACTCTTCGGCTGGTCGGAAGGCGGGAGTATGTCCATCCTCTTTGCCGCGATGCACCCCGAGCTGACACACTGTCTGATCACGTTCGGAGCGTTCGCAAAGCGGCTCCGCTCGAACAAATGTCCCTGGGCGCCGACGCTGGAAGAGCGAGACGTCGACATCAAGGACTTTGTCCGGTCCTGGAGTTCACCGCGAATAGAAGATTACGCCGCAAGCGTCGCGAGTGACGCCGCCGCAGTCGACTGGTTCACCAGATACCTTCAAGGCAGTGCGAGCCCAGCGGCCGCACACCAGATTCATCACACGAACACCCACATTAATGTTTGCGACGTCCTGCCGACGATCCATGTGCCGACAATGATTATGCATCGTACCGGTGATCCTGACTCGACAGTTGAAGAAGGGCGGTGGATCGCCGACCAGATTCCGGGCGCGGGGTTTCGAGAGTTACCCGGCGAAGACCACGTGCCGTACTTTGGCGACATCGATCGTGTGGTCAGCGAGGTCAAGGCGTTCGTGCAAACCGCAACGGATACGAGTTCCTCCAATCGTGTGCTCTCCACCATCGTCTTCGTCGACATCGTTCAGTCGACCGCGCTTGCATCGAGACTCGGTGACCGTGAATGGCGTCAGAAGTGGGAGAGATTTGTCGAGCTGTCGCAGAAGCACATCGCCGAGACTGGCGGCCGCCTGGTGAAACACACTGGCGACGGGTTCCTCGCGCTCTACGCGGGGCCAGCGAATGCCGTCAAGTCCGGGTTGGCATTCCTCGCTCTGGTCGAAGAGACTGAGCTGTCGATCCGAACAGGGATCCACACGGGCGAGATCGAGATCATCGGCGAGGACATCGGTGGGGTCGGTGTCCATATCACCGCCCGTGTCATGGATGCTGCCGATACGGGGGAGGTGGTCGTGAGCAGCACGGTCAAGGACATCACAGCCGGGGCAGGCCTCAACCTGGAAGACATAGGCGAACGCGAGCTCAAGGGCGTCCCCGGCACCTGGCGGCTCTTCCGGGCACTCTAGCGGCGCTGGTATCTGGCGACTCGATCCCGCACCCTCGATTTTCCAATAAAAAGCCCGAAGCTGAAATCAGTCTCGGGCTTTAAGGTAGCTACATAAGCTAGCATATCTTTTTTCGGGCGCAGTGTCCGCAGCTGGCCGATTCCTGCCTTGCTTCTCCTGATTATGAAATCGCAGCCCGAAGGAGACGTTTCATTAAACGACTGGCAAACAGTGGAGACGTTCAGCGGTCTTTTGTATACGCGCTTGATCCTAATGATCAGAACTTGGAAGCCCATAACGTATACT
>SMXK01000146.1 GCA_004356265.1 Bacteroidota bacterium | reverse complement strand
GCTGAGGCCCCCATTATCAGAAACAAAAAATATGATTGTATTCTCGGCGAGTCCTATGGCAGATAAAGTCTCACGGATACGTCCTATGCTCTGATCGGTACTTTCTACCATCGCTGCATACGCTGCGTTGTTCTGGCAAGTACGCGTCGTAGACCAGGCGGGGTCATTATCAAAAAGAGGCGTGTCCGCGTTTTCCGGACAAACCGGATTTGTCTCCAATCGGGCTTGAATTGCCGCCGTGATATCTTCTTTCGCCTGAATCGGAGTGTGAACCGAGTAATGCGAAAGAACCAGAAAAAAGGGTTGATCCGAACTATCTCGAATGAAATTAATCGCTTCGTCCGTCAATCGATCGGTCAGATATTCACCTGGTTCACCTTTTTCCAGGTGCGGCACATCGAACGGAGAGCCGCCGTCTCTTTTGTACGGCCAGAAATAAGACGCCGGCTGTCCGGCAGCATGACCGCCTACATTTATATCAAAGCCCTGCGCCAGGGGCCCAAATCCCTCGCCGCCCAGGTGCCATTTTCCGATAAATGCAGTCCTGTATCCGGCCTCGCGGAAGGTATCGCCTATCGTAGCCTCTTCGAGAGGCAGCTGACGTTCATATTCCGCTTGTATCAACTGCCCTTTCTGGTCACCTCCGATCCAATTCGTGATATGAAGGGCAGCAGGGTGTTTGCCGGTCATCAGGGCCGCTCGTGTGGGCGAACAAACGGGACTGTCAGAATAGAAGCGTTCAAATCGAACGCCCCCTTGAGCGAGCGCATCGATGTTGGGTGTCTCGTACAATTCGCTCCCTGTTATCGACAAATCTTTCCAACCCAGATCATCGATAATAAAAAGAACCACATTTGGACGATCAGGCACCTGCAGTGCACAGGCCGGCACAAGGAAGGCGCAAACGAGAAGCACAATAGCCGAATCCGGACGCCGAGTCATTAGACTAAAAGTTATTTACAGCGGCGCATCGATACCAGTGCCGCCATTCACAAAAAGATGAGCGTGCAAAGAGTAGCGAAAAAATTGAGAAACTGTGCAACTCTACCTAACGTGACTGTCTGGGGCGTGTATATCCAGGTGAGAGTAACGGGGAGAGAACGAAACGGATACGAATCATGAATATCGAGAACACATACAAGATTTCGACACTAGACCGTGCCATGGCGCAGCAAATTTCAACACACACCGGTATTGCGGAAGTGGCAATTCTACGATCAATCGTGATTTCGAAAGAACACGTGCGAATCGTACGAATCCGGGCGATGAAAGAAGGACGGATCGGCTCTGATGGATTTCCGATCGAACAGGCCAGGATCTCACATCTCAGATACGCTCAGGCATCGTGATTTCGAGCCGATGATTCTGCTTCCGCGCGAACGACCATTCTTAGGCACCGTACTTCCGCCGAAATACTTAAGCGGATACGTTGCCTTTCCCGATAATGCGGCGCCACCATTTTTTATCCAGTCTTGCCTGCCGATTTTTCTCTATTTCGGCATTTAACTTCGCACTTTTGTCCGCCTCAAACTTAGTGGCTTGTGCTCGCAGTTCTGTTAAGCGTGAAGAGCCAGACAGATTGATATCCGTTATTCCAATTCGCTGACCGTCATCCGGCACCAACGCAGTCAAAAATCCTGTTTCATTCAGTTGGGCAGCCATTCCCCATACATGAACATCTGGATATCCGGGAATCCGAACGTATTTGTCGGGCATCGTTTTCATTCGACTGGCGGCCGATCCTGCGTATTCAAGGACTGCTTTTTCAAGCGTAAGTTGGTAGTCCAAAGTCTCCCTCTTTGATCTGGAATGATAAGTCTCAAACTGATATGCCCGCACTACGGGGGCGAGAGTTGTGTGGTTGCGTAGACAGGTGAGTTTTAGCGGGTATTAATACATTTATCAGATACGATAGACTATATTCGGGCCGATATTTTTCCGGACTCGATAATCGCCCACCGATGAACAGAGCATTTGTAAACGAAGACGATGATGCTGGCGTTGTTCTCATTCCACCGCGGGCGCCACTGCCTCCCGGGACAACGAACTACGTCACGCCACGGGGCCTGAGCCTTCTGAAGTCGGAATTGAAAGAGCTTGACACCGAAAAAGCACGGATAACATCGGCACGGAAAATCGCTGATCAGGAACGGGTTCGATTGATGACGATTGCGAGGGGGCGGTACAACGATTTGAAATCCCGAATATCGACCGCGATAGTTCTGGATCCTGCCTCCCAGCCGGCGAATGAAGTCCGATTTGGAGCAACGGTTCTGCTCAAGGGAGATACCAGTCGCACACTCACAATCGTTGGCGTCGATGAGGCAAACGCCTCCGACGGGCGCATCGCGTTCGTGGCACCGGTTGCGCGGGCGCTAGTTGGGAAATCCGTAGGCGCCGAAGTGAAGATGCCATCACCATCAGGCCCGATATTGTTCTCCATCGTAGAGATTAAATATGAGAATACTTAACCCGCGCGGAGCAACCGGATTGAGTCCATCCTGATTCTGGAAGAGGCGATAGCGTCTGCTAATTCTTCCTGATGATCCCTGGCAAGTTGAATTTCATCGGCACGAATATCAGGATTTTTCTTACTCAAGTCTTCCAGGCGCTGAATTTCGTCGTCCGTTTGTTTTTTCATCGCTGTCAGGGCCCTGGTTTTTTCTGTGTTTGCCTGTTCTTCGGCAACCTTTTGGGCCGCTTCGATCATCCGCGGAATTATGGTCCCAGTGATGACCTCATTCTCCAGCAGAGAATCAGCGTTTCCACCGCGAATTCCCCAAAGGAGTCGTTTCGCTTGCGTGCTACCAGTAAGATTACGCCCGCCATGATCAACTTGAATGTTGATTGGCTTCGGAGGGAGATATTTGTCCAAATTAAGGTAACTGGCGGCTACAGATTCCAGCATATATGTCACGTCAAGGACCATTGGACGATTCCCTGAATCAGTCATCTGACCGACAGAGGACGTACCAAATCCGGAGCCGACAATCATGTCGATCGCGCCGGTGACCATCGGGTGATCCCATGTCAGAAAACTTATATCCTCGCGCGAAAGGGCCCGTTTTCTGTCAAATGTGATCGAGATACCATCTTCCGGAATTGAAGGGAATGCCTCGCGCGATTCATCGCGAACGTGGAGGGCATACGTTCTCGGCGCAAGATCCTCAGCTTCTACAGCAAATTCTTCAAACACGGACATCATGAACGATTCGAGCTCAACAGATTCGTCTTCTGACTGGATAGCCTCGACCAGGTTTGCGGCTTCCCGTGGGCGGAATGAGTTGAGTTCAATCAAACGGTCACGGCCTTCTGCGAGGCGCTGGGAGAGATCGCGGTGGAAGTCTCTGGTATCTGAGACGAGGTCTTGAAGCCGGGTATTGTTTATAACCTGACCTCCCCGGGTGCCAAGCGCGAGTGTTGCTATCTGCGATCCAAACTCCTCGTAAACAAGGTTACCACCAACCAGGTTTTTCTCGAATGCATTCAGGCCTTCATGATACCACCGCGCCAGAATTTCGTCCTCAGTACCGGCGAGATAGGGGACGTGAATATGAATATCGTTCGTTTGACCGATTCGGTCCAATCGTCCAATTCGCTGCTCCAATAACTCAGGGTGCGAGGGAAGATCATACAACACGAGATGATGGGCGAATTGAAAATTCCGGCCCTCGCTTCCGATTTCAGAACACAACAATATCTGAGCGCCTGATTCCTCAGCAAACCACGCTGCGTTTCGATCCCGTTGGACCAGAGTCAAATCCTCATGGAAGATGCCGACGTTGAGGTTAATGACATCGCGAATGGCTGTCTCGAGCTTTAGAACATCTGCCTTTGATCGGCAAATCAGGAGCACCTTAGACGACCCGAATTCGCGGAGTGTATCTATGAGCCAGAGTAGTTTGGGATTTTTGGCACCGATGGCAGGTATTTCTGTCAGATGGGCAATCCGTTTCGGAAAACCGGTCATCGCAGAGCGAGTATTTCTGAACAACACGCGACCGGGGCCATGCAGGTCCAACAGGCGGTTAACATTGGCAATACTCTCGTCCGTTGCGGGCTGAACAGCCATAAGGCGATCGACTTCTTTTGCCGCGTCGGAATAATCTGCCGATTCGTTCAGGAATGTGGAGAAATCATTGTACCGATCAGGATCCAGAAGCCTGAGTCTGGCGAAATGGGCTTCTTCTCCCAATTGTTCTGGCGTTGCCGTCAGGAGCAGGACGCTCTCAGCATTTCGACTCAAGAGCTCTACAATACTGTACTCACGGCTTGCGCCCGCGGTTGACCAGGTCAAGTGATGCGCTTCGTCTACGATCAACATGTCCCAGGTGGCTGCGACCGCCTGTGCAGCTCTTTTTTCAGACCCGGCCAGAAACTCGATGCTACAGACAATCAATTGATCATCCAGAAAAGGATTTCCATCCGGAGAGCCTGATTCAATGGCCGCACAACGTTCTTCGTCGTAAATATTGACCCACAGGTTAAATCGCCTGAGCACTTCCACAAACCACTGGTGTACAAGTGATTCAGGAACCAGTATAAGAACGCGACTCACCCGTCCGGCGAGCAGCAGTCGGTGCAGAATCAAGCACGCCTCGATGGTTTTGCCGAGCCCTACCTCGTCCGATAGAAGGACCCTTGGCGCAAACCTTGAACTGACCTCTCCGGCTATATAAAGTTGATGGGGAATCAGGTCGATTCGTCCACCGACAAAACCACGGACGGGTGATTTGCGGCGCTGATAATCCAACTCGAGTGTCTGCCGCCTTAATTCGAAATCTGCTTTGGAATCGAGATCTCCTGCAAGCAACCGGTCTTCAGGCCCGTGAGTGACTGTCACGATTCCCAGGTCGTTTTCCCTAATGGTCCCTGAGTCTGTGTCGTAGACGAACAAGTGGTTGACGGTTTCAACTCCGGTAACGATTCCCGACCTGCCCGACACGTCGATAATCGAATCTCCATTTTTGAACCTGACCCGGAGTAATGGGGCAGACGCCGCCGCATACATTCGGGTCTCCGAGGAGCCGGGAAAATTAAGTGTTACGCGACCATTACCGGTCTCGATTACAGTTCCCGGTCCGAGTTCCGGCTCGGTCTGACTGGACCAGCGTTGATGGAGAGAAAACATAACTGAACGATTAAAAAAAATATTACGTGTGGCGGCTGAATATCGCAATTTCCACGTTCGGTTATTTGATCTTCCCGTTATCTTGACGTGAGGATTTATCGCAACAATCTGCTTACCATCAGATATAAACCGCACCTTTGTGCGAAACCCGCGCGGACGAGTGCAGGAGTATGAATTCGAGTGCAGGAGTAAGAATTGACGATACGCGTATCAGAGAACCATGATTATAAAGCGATCTACCGGAATTGTGTCGTCGGAAATCACCGACGAGAAATTGTATACGAATCGGCGCCAGTTTATGAAACAGACGGGTTCGTTGGCGCTGGCATCGCTTGCAGCAGGTTTTCTACCATCGACAACCCTGGGATGCCAGACCGGCGCTGATGCTGCCAATCCTGCGTCTGCGTTGTTACCGGACGAACTGACACCGTGGGAAGCGGTAACCGGATACAATAATTTTTACGAATTCGGTACAGGGAAAGAGGATCCTGCTCGGAATGCACAGGGATTTGTGACAATCCCGTGGGAAGTAAAGGTATCGGGGGAAGTTGAGGAGGAGAAAACGTGGGATTTCGAAGAGCTGGTGGGAGGTCTGGAGGTGGAGGAACGCATCTATCGTATGCGTTGCGTGGAGGGCTGGAGCATGGTAATCCCATGGAACGGCTTTCCGCTGGCAAGCTTGATAACTCGTCTGAAACCGACGTCCAAAGCAAATTTCATTGAGTTCAAAACGCTCCATGACGCTGACCGAATGCCCGGCCAGAAACGCGCCGTCCTGGATTGGCCGTACACAGAGGCACTAAGAATGGACGAGGCCAATCATCCCCTCACGCTGATGGTAACCGGTGTTTATGGAAAAACCTTGCCCCCTCAGAACGGGGCTCCAATCAGGTTGATTATTCCGTGGAAATACGGGTTCAAGGGCATCAAGTCGATCGTGAGCATTCGTTTCACGCAGAAACAACCACTCAATACATGGCGCGCGTCCATTCCGGGTGAATACGGGTTTTACGCGAACGTAAATCCGGAGGTGGATCATCCGCGGTGGAGTCAGGCAACGGAGCGTCGGATCGGAGAATTCAGGCGCCGGGATACGCTGATGTTCAACGGATATGCAGATGAAGTCGCCTCACTGTACAGCGGTCTGGACCTGCGGAAAAATTATTGATGGCTCGCGCCAGGTCCTTTCTGATGACATTCCTGAAAATTGGCGTGTGGATTGGTGCGCTAATTCCGCTCGGGCTGTTAATCGATGCGTATCTGTCCGGGGCATTGTTTTTTGTGGATCCCATAGAGCAAATCCAACGAAAAACGGGTATCGCTGCCTTGATTTTATTGTTTTTGACACTCGCGGTGACCCCTTTCAGGCGGCTCACCGGTTGGAACAAAATAATCCGATTTCGACGTCTGCTGGGGTTGTTCGTGTTTTTCTATGCATCATTACACGCCTCCAGCT
>SMXK01000145.1 GCA_004356265.1 Bacteroidota bacterium | reverse complement strand
CTGTCGAGTGATGTGGCAGCCAGTGTGAATGAAATACCCGGCGCGCGGGTTGTGAGGGAGTTTTCCCGTAATTACAACTACGGAAAGACGGCTTCTCATATACGCGGCTATGTAGATGTGGACATGAAAGGCCTGGACGGTATCGAAAAACAGTACGATAAATATCTGGCAGGAACCGCAGGTCGCAGGGCGGCAATTAAAGATCGTCGTGGTTTCAGGAAAATGCTTCCCGGTGGCAGAACAATCGAAGCGCAGCACGGAGAGTCGGTCAAGCTGACTATTGATATTGTCCGGCAAACGATAATGGAAGAGGAACTGGCGCGCGGAGCTTCGAACACTGGTGCAAAATGGGCTGTAGCCATAGCAGTGGACCCGTTTACTGGAGCAATCCAGGGAATGGCCAACGTTCCGACCTTCGACATCCACCGGCCAGCAGCTGTCCCGATCGAATTCAGAAAAAATGCCTCTATCGTAAATCAGTTCGAACCGGGATCCACATTTAAATTAGTAGCTGCGGTGACCGCTATTGAAACCGGTGTTGTCGCGATGACCGACACTTTTCATACTGGAAATGGACACGCGCGAATAGCCGGATGGCCTGTGAGTGATACGCATGGTTACGGAAGTATTCCGTTCATCGAGGTGATTTCTCGTTCAAGCAATATTGGATTCGCTCAATTGTCGCTCAGGTTGGACCGGGGTGCATTTTTTCAGTACGCTCGCGCCTTTGGATTCGGGCAGAAATCCGGAATCGATCTTCCAGGTGAAGTAGCCGGCACACTTAGAAGACCGAACATCTGGTCGGGCTCAACGGCATCGTCCATGTCAAGGGGGTACGGTGTTGACGTTACGGCTCTTCAGATATTAATGGCGTATAGCGCATTGGCCAACGGAGGAATGCTGGTCAGGCCGCATATCGTATCCGAACGATTCGACCACTCTGGTGCCAACACCTGGAGCGTGCAGACCGCCCCCGTACGCCAAGTGTTTTCTGGAGAAACCGCCCGCATTCTGATGCCGGCATTTGAACAGGTTATTCTCAACGGGACCGCCGAAAAAGCACAGGTTGACGGAATTCGAGTGGCAGGAAAAACAGGAACTGCAAAAAAAGCACTGAACGGCAGGTATATACCAGGGAAATACCGTGCATCGTTTGTCGGTTTCTTTCCAATAGATGATCCGAAAATCGCGATGATCGTGTTGATGGATGAACCGAAGTCAAGCATCTACGGCGGTCAGACCGCAGCGCCTGTTTTCCAGAGGATAGTAGACAGATGGATGGCTACGATGCCGGATGTTCACCGGACACAGCCAGAAGAAATGTTTGCAGACGGCCCCCGCGGTCAGCGTGACGATGACAAAAATCAGCCCGCGGTTTATGAGACCTTCGAATTGTCCGGTGTTCCGGATGTGACAGGAATGGGAGCGCGCGATGCGGCGGTGATTTTAGCCTCCCGCGGCTTTAAGACCCAATTTATTGGTAGTGGAAGAGTGATTCGGCAGTCAGCACGAAACGGTGCCGCTGCGGGCAGTGAAATTATTCTGACACTCAGGTAAATATTAATCGAGGATCCCGACTCTGACAGACAAAAATCTACACCGAACTATTCGGCTGTCGGCCATTCGAAAGCGACTGGTTGCGGACGGTCTGTCTGTTGACGGCTCGTGCCTCGCAGATATAGACGTCAAACGCGTAGTGTTTGACAGTCGGGAAGTCCGGCCTGGGGATTGTTTTGTTGCAATTCGTGGTGGAACGGCAGACGGACACATGTTCCTCGACGATGCCATTCAGAACGGAGCAGTCGTAATTGTGTGCGAAGTGGTGTCTAAGCGCTGCGACGAAGAACTATCAAGTGTCGCGTGTATCCGGGTTAGCGACGGACGACGGGCTCTTCTAAGCCTGGCGTCTGATTTCTACGGAAATCCCGGAGACGATCTCACGATGATCGGTACAACCGGAACGAATGGGAAAACAACCGTTGCCACACTGGTTAGCCACGTATTGGATGCGGTTGATATACCCTGCGGGTTTATCGGGACGACGGAGTATTCCTTCCGCCAGATCAAATATTCTGCCAGCGCGACGACGCCGCCGCCCACTGAGGTATATCGACTCCTGGCTGAGATGAAAATGGATGGGGCCAAAGCATGTTCGATGGAGGTGTCTTCCCATGCGCTGGATCAACACCGGGTTCAGGCTTCAGATTTTAACGTGGGTGTTTTTACAAATTTGACCCGGGACCATCTGGATTACCATCGGACGGAATCGGAGTACCTCGCTGCAAAAAAGAGATTGTTTGATGGCTTGATGGCTACGTCTACAGCTGTCGTGAATGCGGGAGACCCATTCTCAAAAGCTATTGTAGCCGATACAGAGGCGCGGTGTCTGACGTATGGTGTAGCCGACGGCGTTGATATTCGGTACAAAATCCTGAGTGACGATTCGACCGGTTTGAATCTGTTTTTGGATGGACAGAATGCGTCCTTCCGCCTGTCGGGAGCATTTAACGCGGATAACCTTGCTGCGGCTTATGGTGCCGGCATCGGACTGGGTATTGAAAGTGATCGGCTGATCGCCGCGTTATCCGAAGCGCCTGCGGTCCGGGGGAGGTTTGAGCTGATACCTGCTACCCGGGGGCGTTCGGTGATTATCGACTACGCACACACGCCGGATGCACTGAAAAATGTTCTGATCGAAGCCCGGCTTAGAACACCGTCAGATGCTCGTTTGTGGTGTGTATTCGGGTGTGGGGGCGACCGCGATAAAGGGAAACGACCATTGATGGGCGAAATCGTCTCGAGACTGGCCGATTGTGTGGTGATCACGGACGATAATCCAAGAAACGAAAACTCTGCGGGTATAATTTCAGATATCCTAAGCGGGATACAGGATCAATCCAATGTTACGTGCGAAACGGACCGCGGTGACGCTATTAAGTTTGCTGCGCGGGAATCGGGGCCCGGAGACATAATCCTGATTGCAGGAAAAGGGCATGAAACGGTTCAAATAATCGGTCAGGTGAGTCATCCATTCGATGATCTGTCTACGGCGCGCCATGCGTTTGGGAGCGTACCCGAAGCCGGAAATATCGATCTCGCCGGGGAGGAGCAGCGCTGACATATGCTGTATTACCTGATTACATACCTTGAGAGAGAATACCAGCCACCTGGGTTCCAGGTAATAGAATACATCACATTTCGGGCATCACTGGCCGGAATCACAGCGGTGATCATTTCTGTCTATTTCGGGGGCTCCATTATTCGGTGGTTGGAACGAAAACAACTGGGAGAAACGGTACGCGAAGGTCAACTCGCAGGGGCAGTGGACCACACACACAAAGCCGGGACACCTACGATGGGTGGGCTGATCATTCTTGCGGCCGTTTTGGGCTCGACTCTGTTGTGGGGCGCGATTGCGGAAGTATATGTATGGCTGATCATGCTGGCGACGGCATGGATGGGAGCGTTCGGATTTGCAGACGACTACATCAAGGTCGTGAAAGGGGATAAAGGGGGCCTTAGCGCTCGCATTAAATTGACCGGTCAGGTTTCTCTGGGTCTAATCGTCGGTTCGGTTCTGTATTTCCACCCGCAATTCAGCGACATCAACACGATCGCCTATCTGCCATTTATCCCCGGCGAATCGTTTGACTACAATTTTCTGAAATACTTTGTGACGAGTGTGGACCTGGGGTGGTTAATCTATATCCCGGTTGTGATTTTCATTATTACCGCCCTTTCCAATGCAGTCAACCTGACCGACGGTCTTGACGGGCTTGCGGCCGGTGTGACCGGCATCGTAGCGGTGGGATTAACCGCGCTGACCTACATCGCCGGTAATTTCGTAATGTCGGATTTCCTGAATGAAATGTTGCTGCCAGGCGCAGGAGAATTAACGGTATTTGCGGCAGCGTTATCAGCGTCCTGTTTCGGATTCCTCTGGTACAACGGATATCCCGCGACAGTATTTATGGGCGACACGGGCGCACTCGCTCTCGGAGCAGCGGTTGGTACGCTGGCGCTCATGGTCAAAAAGGAGCTCCTGCTTCCCGTGTTGTGCGCCATTTTCTTCCTGGAATCATTGTCTGTCATTATTCAGACATCGTACTTCAAATATACCCGCAAAAAGACGGGAACGGGGAAACGAATATTCCTCATGGCACCGATTCACCATCACTACGAAGCAAAAGGCTACCACGAGGCAAAAATTGTCGTTCGTTTCTGGCTGATCACCGCCGTTACGGTGATTGCAGCGCTACTCATCCTGAGAATCAAATAGGAGAACGATAATCCCTTTGAATCAGGGCACAAACATATCGACAAATTTGAGCGGAGCACGAGTGACGGTTCTGGGAGCGGCGCAGAGCGGCCTGGCGGCAGCCATATTGTTGGCGAACAATCACTCAGACGTGTTCGTGTCCGATTCGGGATCGGTGTCGTCGGAAAACACCTCGCGCCTTCATGCGCGTGGCATTTCCTTCGAAGAGAATGGTCATACCGCAAGAGCACTCGAAGCGGATTTCATTGTAACGAGCCCGGGCATACCGGCAACAGCCGCACCGTTGCAGTCCGCCAGTGACCTTCAAATTCCGGTCTATTCGGAGTTGGAATTGGCGTCCTGGTTCTGTGAAGCACCTATCCTCGCGGTCACCGGAAGTAATGGGAAAACAACTACAACAACGTTGCTGGGGGCCATTCTGGCCAACTCGGGAAGAACTACATACCTGGCAGGAAATATCGGGATTGCATTCTCAGACATCGTTCTGGACGTAAAAGCAGAGGATGTCGTGGTGCTTGAGGTGTCCAGTTTCCAGCTCGAACACATCCACTCTTTTCGACCGACCGTCGCCGTGTTACTGAACATCTCACCGGACCATCTAAATCGGTACGACAACAATCTCAGTTCATATGCGGAGTGCAAATATGGCATTACGCTGAATCAGACCAGTTCCGACAAACTGGTTTACAACATGGACGATCATTGGATTTCAGATCGCGTGGACCGCGACAATGGAATCAACAGACCTGAAAAACTCGGATTCACACTTTCAGATAATCCGGAGGCCGCGGGATATGTGGCAGACGGATCACTCACCCTCAATACAATAGCAACACGCGAGGTACTGATGCAACAAGATGAGTTGCCCATCCGCGGGCGACACAACATATACAATTCACTCGCAGCATCCATCGCCGCAAGGATGATAGAGGTCGGGAGCGATACGGTTCGAAACAGTCTGGCCTCCTTTGAAGGCATTGAACACCGGCTGGAATTCGTGAGGGAAGTTGATGGGGTTCGGTACGTGAATGACTCCAAAGCCACCAATGTAAATGCCCTCTGGTATGCACTGGAAAGCTTTTACTCGCCCGTGGTGCTCATAGCCGGTGGACGAGACAAGGGAAATGACTACAGCTCGGTTCAATCACTCGTACGTGATCGGGTCCGAATGTTGATTTCAATCGGTGAAAGTGCTGACACAGTGGACGCCCAACTCGGTCCGTATGCGGACACACGCATTGTAGTTGAAAGTCTGGAGGATGCCGTTCAATATGCCTCGAACCTGAGTAAGCCGGGTGAGACGGTATTACTGAGTCCTGCCTGTGCTTCATTCGACATGTTCGCCAATTTCGAAGCCCGGGGCGACGTATTCAAACGGCTGGTCGCTAATCTGTAAACATGAGTTGATGAAAGCACTGAGTCTACAACTTACCGATGATCGCCCCGTGGACAAGTTTGTCCTCTGGTCGGTACTGGTCCTCGCCGGAGTCGGGGTGGCAGCGGTATACAGTGCAATCACTTATTTCGCTGAGACGCAGGCGGGTGGAGAAACGGGGCGTTTACTTATCAATCATCTTATCCGCGTGGTTCTTGCGTTGATTGTGATGGGCGTCTTCAGCCTGATCGACTATCGACTGCTCGCGAAGGCCAGCCGATTCATCATAATCGTGTGTGTGATATTATTGGTAGCGGTGCAATGGGTTGGGGTCACCAAAGGCGGGGCAACGCGATGGCTGAGTATCGGTGGATTTGAATTTCAGCCGTCTGATCCGGCGCGTGTGGCGCTGATCATTTATGTGTCCCTGTTGCTGGCCCGGAAGCAGGAATACATCAAATCCTTCTCACGATCGTTTGCGCCCATCTTCTTCTGGATTCTTCTGACGGCAGCCCTCATTGGTATTGAAGATCTGTCGACGTCAGCATTACTTCTCGCGAGTGTGCTGATCATGTGTTTTATTGCCCGCGTGAGCATTTTACATATCGGTGCCCTGGGCCTGGTAGGACTCTTTCTGGCGTATTTGATGTTACTTAGTTCGCCGGCAAGAGCCGCCAGAATTGAAGCGTGGGTTGGAATACAGATGTTTCCACATACGAGCGGGCAAGATGTTTTCAGTTCACAAGGCGAGCAGTATCAGTCGACGCAGGCAAAAATCGCGTTTGGTACCGGCGGATTGACCGGTGTTGGCCCCGGTAAAAGTGCTCGGAAAGGGTTCATTCCGGCCAGCTACAATGACTTCATCTACGCGATTATCGCTGAAGAATATGGCGTTCTGGGAGCGCTCGCTCTGCTCGCGCTTTACGTTCTGATATTATTCCGCGGACTGCTTCGAATAGCCCGGAAAGCTCCGGATCCTTTGGGCCTTTTTATGGCCGTAGGATTAGTTATAACGTTAACGCTTTATGGATTCGTACACACCGGAGTGGCGTCCGGGTTGCTTCCGGTAACGGGCTTGCCGCTTCCATTTGTATCGTACGGGGGCACGTCGATGATTATTAACGGGATGATGGTCGGGGTTCTGCTGAACATCTCAAGACAGGTGGAGATTACATGACACCTGGCACATCCATAATGACCTCGCAAAGGCCTCCACGGATTCTATTTGCCGGCGGCGGAACCGGAGGTCATGTGTACCCGGCAATCGCCATTGCGAACGCAGTCCGAAAGAAGTGTCCGGAAGCGATTGTAGCATTCGCAGGGTCAAAAAATCGGATTGAATGGACGGCCGTCCCAGCTGCGGGTTATCCAATACATTCGGTAACAGTGCAGGGATTGCTTCGTGGATTTTCACTCTCAAACATCTTGAAAAACCTGAAGCTGCCGTTTGTAATCGGTAAAGGGATGCAAGAGTCGCTCCGCCTGATTTCAGCATTCGATCCTGATGTGGCAGTCGGCACTGGGGGGTTTGTATCGGCTCCGGTTATACTCGCTGCACACCTGAAAAAACGTCCCGTATTGATTCAGGAGCAAAATGCGCATGTTGGTCTTACAAACAAATTCCTGGCTCGATTTGCCGATCGGATACATGCTGCCTTTACTGATACACTCAATGTTTTCCCGGCAGATCGAACAACGATTTCGGGAAATCCGACTCGAAAAGGACTCGCAGAAACATCGAAAGAAGAAGCACGAGCGTTTTTCGATATTCAACAAGGCCAGAGGGTTTTGATAATTCTTGGTGGATCGGGCGGGGCTCGGGCTATCAATGACACATTTCAGCGTCAACTGGAAGATTTT
>SMXK01000144.1 GCA_004356265.1 Bacteroidota bacterium | reverse complement strand
TCGTCCTGAATAAAAAGTGAAATAAGGAAAAACGAGGCCATCCCGACGGCCAGCCCTGTGATATTCAGGAATGCATATCCCTTTTTCGCACGAAGAGTTCGAAGCGCCACCGACAAATAATTCTTAAACATATTCTATATAACATTGATGATATACGGGTAGAACGATTTCTGGGGACGATGGTTACACAGGGCTTATTTCTTACCCCGCCATCATTTCCTGGATTCGTTTTGATTCATTCTTTAAGAGCGTCTGCCTGGCTCACGCTCAGCATTGTTATTCTTTTTCTTCCGATTCTTCCTGGATGTTCCAGTTCGAAAGCGGTTGTGGAGGAAACGGTTATGGACGCTGACGACGAATCCATCACAGACGCGGTTGTGGCCAAATATATTTGGATTGATGCGACTAGCTCTATTCTGAAGTCGAATATCGGAGACGAAATCAATTTTATTTCATCTGGCGGTAAACTGGTTTATTCATCGGTCTCCGGAGATGGGACTGCAATTGTATTCGGGGTTGAAAACGACGGCCGCGTACAGCTTAATTACGTAGACATGGTGAGTGGAGGATCCCGGTCGCTTCAAGCAGCCAGGACCCCCGTAATTTTTACCGGAGCCTGGTCTCCGGATTCTAAATCGTTCGCGTTTGGTTACTACGTCCCGCTTGAAGGTCAGGGGCGTAACACCATCGGGGAAGGCGAGATCAAAGTTGTATCAACAACAGACGGGCAAGTGAGAAACATCCGATGCTCGGCGTCGCAGGCGGTGGTTGCGTGGCCCGAGGCAGGTACGCTCATGGTGCGCAACAACGACAATATGTATGGGGTGTCGCCCACAGATTGCAGCACACAAGTAACTGTAGACGTTCGCAAATGGCACCATATCAAGCCGTCCCCGGATGGATCGAAGTTGGCTTATATACTGCGGGATCTGGCCTATAATCGGGATAGCCAGAAATATGAACCAGATTCGATGTTATATGTCGTCAGTACGGGCGAGATAGAGGGCACGCTGGTTGTTGGCGACAGATATCGCCCGAGAAACATCGCGTGGTCCGATAACAGCGCCGAAATAGCGTTCGATGTGCTGGAACGACTCGATAGCGATAAACGAGTTGTTTTTATTTATCAGATTGAAGAAGAAAAACGGTTTGTTCTGAACGACCCATCCGAACAGAATCCGTCAGAAAGTCACCCCGCATATTTTTACCGATCCAATTCCCTGTCATACGTTGCAGACGGCGAACGATTGATGATAGGCGGTGGCAGTCTGATGGTCGAGCAGATCTCGGTTGGTGACGATGCCGGGCCCTGGTTGCGTCTGGCAGGATGGTTGGACCGTGGCAAGACTGCCGTCATTAAAGATGCAGCGGGTAATCTGCACGCGTATGATATGCGCACGAAAGAAAGTAGTCTGATGGGTGCCGGAGATGTCGCAGCTCCAGGCCGTCGGTTACGATAGCTTTTCTTCGAGAATAGTCCGGGCCATTTTCGGATTTGCTTTGCCGTCACTGCGCTGCATGAGTTGTCCGATAAAAAATCCGATGAGCCCCGTTTTTCCGGATTTGAAGGCGTCGACCCGGTCGGGAAATTCTCCGAGAACGTCGTCGGCGAGTTTACTGATCAAATCCTCGTCTGAGATCTGAATGAGTTGTTTTTCTTGAATCAGATCGTCAGTAGATTTCCCGGTTTTTAAAATGAGTTCGAATAACTCACTCGCTATTCTGTTAGAAATAGAGTCGTTGGCGCGCAACTCAATCAGTCTGACCAGAGATCGGGTGTCGATAGTAGCGGGTGCCCGATCAGAGTTTGAAAGGGCAGGGCGGACTTCCTGAACCATCCAATTTGCGAGAGGAGTCTTGAGGTCAGGAGAGGGTAGTAAGATTACCGCAGATTCCAGATAGTCTACCAACTGTTGATCTATTGCCAGCAGTGCGGCGTCGCTGAGCGAAATGCCGAATTCCGATGCCAGCCGATCCGCCTGGTGTTTCTGATCATCAGAAAGATTCGCAAGTGGATCTCTGACAATCTGTTTTTCTGTCGACATTTCGACATGAGTCTTGCCTGACGATTCGGGTTCGGTTTTGATCTCTCCGCCGGATGGCCGACCCGCCGGCCTCGTTTTCGCCCAGGTATCCCTCAAGGAAATAATTCTGTTAAACACCAGATGCGGTGAATCTTTCGAATCCGGATCGACGACAAAATATCCCGTCCGTTCAAACTGAAATCGATCTCCGATTTCCGCCTCAGATATACTCGGTTCAACGAAACAGTCCGAAATGACTTCGAGCGAATCGAGATTCAGGTTGTCTTTGAAAGTTTTCCCGTCTGGTACGTCCTCGGGATTGGGCACCCCAAACAAACGGTCATACAGGCGGACCTCGGCCTTCACGGCATGAATAACGGATACCCAATGCACGGTTCCTTTTACGTGCTTTCGTGCGGCCGACGCTCCACTCCGGGTATCTGGGTCGTAGCTGCAATGCACTTCAAGGACTTCGCCTGAATCATCTTTAATTATCTTCTCGGCCCGAATGACGTAAGCGTATCGCAATCGTACTTCAGTTCCGGGAGAAAGTCGATGAAATCCTTTCTCCGGATCCTCCTGAAAATCGTTCCGATCTATATATATCTCCTTGCTGAAAGGCACTGATCGAGAGCCTTCTTTTCCTATGTCGTGTGGCCAGAATGGCGCATCGATCCACTCTGTCTCATCCTCAGGGAAATTGGTGATGATTACTTTCAGCGGTCGCAATACAGCCATAATCCGGGGCGCGCGGGCATTCAAATCATCCCTGATTGCGAATTCGAGCATGGCTATATCAACCCGGTTGGCTGCTTTAGCGACGCCGATCATGGTGGCAAATGCGCGAATTGCCTCCGGGGTAACCCCTCGTCGCCGGAATCCGGCTAATGTTGGCATGCGCGGGTCATCCCAGCCCGTAACAACCCCGTCCTCAACCAGTTCGAGTAATTTGCGCTTGCTCATGATGGTGTAGTCCAGGTTGAAGCGAGCAAACTCGTATTGATGCGGGCGCGGTGCGCCAAATAAGTTGTCGACCAGCCAGTCGTAGAGCGCGCGCCTGACTTCGAACTCAAGAGAACAAAAGGAATGTGTGATATTTTCGATCGCGTCCGAGAGGGGATGCGCAAAATCATACATTGGATAGATCGGGAATTCGTCTCCCCGGCGGTAGTGCGAGACGTGTTTAATCCTGTACAGGATCGGGTCCCGCATGATCATGTTGTTCGACGCCATATCGATCTTTGCCCGTAAAACATGGGCTCCGTCCGGAAACTCTCCGGCGCGCATTCGTCTGAAAAGATCCAGGTTTTCTTCTATCGATCGACTTCTGAAGGGGCTGTTCAGGCCGGGTTTCGTAACCGTTCCGCGGCTCTCCCGAATTTCCTCTTCGGTTGAACTGTCTATGTACGCTTTGCCGTCTTTAATGAGGCGAATGGCAAGGTCGTAGAGCTGCTCAAAATAATCAGACGCGAAAAACTCTCGTTCAGCCCAATCATAACCGAGCCATTTCATGTCTCGTTTGATGGCATCTACGTAGGCCATCTTCTCCTTTTCAGGATTGGTATCGTCAAACCTGACATTACATAACCCTCCATATTCCGCGGCGATTCCAAAATTGATGGCGAGGGCTTTTGCGTGACCAATATGCAAAAAACCGTTCGGTTCAGGAGGGAAACGTGTCAAAACCCGGCCGGCCGTACGATTATGCTTCAGGTCATCTTCGACAATCTGCTTGATGAAATTTCGGCTTTCAGTGGGCTCCGAAATCGGGGTACCGGAGGTTTCGTCGCGTGTCAATCTAATGGGGTATTATTGGGGAAACGGGAGCTGGAAATCTCGAATTCAAATCGTATGAACCGCATTCTAAGCAAAAATATCCCGCCTGACCGTTCTCTTTATAGAGGGAGTCCTTAAAGATCGAAATTCAGCGTATCATCCGGAATGAAAATACTGGCTAAAACCGAGCGATTGATTCTGAGAAATTGGACCGAAAGCGATATTGACGCCTACGCCAAGATTGTCGCCGATCCAGAGGTCATGAAATACATCGGAAAGGGGCAGCCCCGCGACCGCGTGTATGCTGAAAAGTTTGTACTCCGTATGATCCGGCATCAGGAAAACCAGGGCTGGATGCGGTTCGCTGTCGGGTTGGTCCGGACGGGTGATCTTGTTGGATTCTGTGGATTTGAAATCGCGGATGGAGTGATCGATTTCGGTTGGCGGTACGCTCGCAATTGCTGGGGGAAGGGATATGGCGGCGAAGCGGCGTTGGCTGCGCGTGACCTTGGCAGGGGCTGGTTTCATCTGAAAGGCATTGAATCGAAATCGTTCTCAGAAAACGCCGGGTCGATAAAAATCTTCCACAGGCTCGGAATGACGTTCCTGAGAGAATCGCAGGAAGGTGGCAAACGTGTCGTGCATTACGGATTTCCGGACGACGAAATAAAAAACGCCTGAATCCGCGGGGCGAAATCAGGCGCTTTCTAAAACTTTCACTGAGCCGAAGAGGGCATCACACCCGGGTTATCGACCTTTTCTGATCGTTATGTTTCCGGAATGAGTAGTGATTTTTACGCGATGCGTACCAGAACCCACCGTACCAGACGCGGTGATACTCCAATCGCCCCGGTTGTTATCTTGACGCTGGACGTCTATGTCAAAGTCTGAACGAATTTGATACCGATCGGAATTCCGATTTCCGTCGAACCTGATTTCCAGATCGAACTTCATGTCCATTCCCGCCGGAACCACTAAATCGATGTCGCCACCCATGGAAGAGATTTCGATGTGCCTGTCGCCGGAATCCGGATCACCGACCACAACAACGTCAACGTCGCCGCCCATGGTAGTGGCCTCTACCCACCCATCGATTTCCTCGATGGTGATATCGCCTCCCATCGTAGTGGCCTTGATGTGATGAGCCACTGATCCGACATTGATGTCGCCTCCCATGGTATGCAGGGTTGCACCATAGGCAGCCTGATCAAGGTTTATTTCGCCGCCCATGGTTGTGATTTCCAGCTCCTTGTTCCTGGAATTCGGATTGGCGCGAACATTTTCATAGGTCACTTCACCACCCATTGTGTGGCCGTTCACATTGCCAACGACGTTTTCGAGATACACTTCGCCGCCCATGGTTTCCACCGACCCATCAACGATCGAGTTTTCAAGGCTGATATCTCCACCCATTGTGCTAAAATCGATCTCTCCTTTTATGTTATCAAATTCGAGATCGCCACCCATGGTTTGACCTTTGATTTCACCTTCTACATTTTCAATTTGCACGTCGCCGCCTGAGGTTTCGATATCCAGATTAAATATAAAAGGCACTCGAATATCTATTTCCAGGTCAGCGCGGCCGTTCCGACCTTCGTATTCGGTCGCAATGGCGACGCCGTTCCGAATTTCTTCCAGATCAACGATGACGTCGGAGCCGTCTCGCCCGGACACAGAAATGTTTACTTCAACTTCATTCCGGTTCCAACCGGTGATAGTTATTGTTCCGCCGGTTTCGAGATCCAGGCGCAGGATGCCGCCGGGTGATACATCGTACGTTCGGTTCACTTCCTGCGCAGATACACTGAAAGCCGGGATAAGGATCGCGAGTAACAATGCGCGTGAAAAAGTTTGAAATCGTTTCATCGTCGTGGTAACAGATTAATAGTTATTCCCTTCTTTGACAGGCATCTTTGCAGAAAGGTTTGCAAAGTGGTCTGAGCGATTTTAAATCGATGTATAGATATGCACAACAACAGGATGTGAACTGATTAAAAAGGTGAGGCGGGGCGTTCGAAGAACGTCCCGCCTCTAAAAACACTCCGCTCAGTGAGTCTTTCGTTCAATCACCTTCAAAAATACGCTGACGAAACATCACAGGCACCGTGTGTCCATCAGCCACTCCGATCTGCACGAGCTCCCAGTCCGAATCGTATGCTTCGATCATATTGCGAAGTCGTTCGATTCTGTGAACCTGGCTTCCTCCTTCCCCCGACCAGTCGAATGACTCCACTCTGTAGTTCATTAACTTTTTTTTACCATTGACCGTTACGGCGACTTCCACCGTTTGATGATCTTCAAGCGAGGGAACGTAGATGCAGATTTCGTTCATAGGTGATCCTGGCTGAGCGTTATTCAGCGTATACTGCTATCCTTCGCTTTCAGTCGATTCAGCAGCCGGCTTCGGTTCAGATTTGTCTGAATGAATGTAATGGCTTTGAATAAAGTTTTCCGTTACAATGTGGCCGTCGAACAAGTGGATTACGCGATGGCTATACTCTGCATTTGCCGGAGAGTGCGTAACCATGGCAATAGTTGTGCCTGCTTCGTTCATCTGAGTCAGCAGGTTCATGACCTCATCGCCATGGGTAGAGTCCAGATTACCCGTCGGTTCGTCAGCAAGAATCAATTTCGGACCCGCGACCACAGCACGAGCTATAGCAACACGCTGCTGCTGTCCACCAGAGAGCTGCTGTGGAAAATGCCCCAGGCGATGCACAATCTGAACCGACTCAAGAGCGGCACTAACCCGCGCTTTGCGCTCGTCCGTACCCATTCCCAGGTAGAGCAGTGGTAACTCAACATTTTCATATACGGTCAACTCATCAATCAAGTTGAAGCTCTGAAACACGAAACCGATGTTCCCTTTTCTCATCTGCGCTCGCTGGCGTTCATTCAAATTCGAAATTTCCGTTCCCATGAAATAGAATTCGCCGGCTGTGGGATTGTCGAGTAGTCCGAGAATATTCAGAAGTGTGGATTTCCCGCAACCCGAAGGTCCCATGATAGAGATGAACTCGCCTTCCTTGATTTCAAGGTTGACGTTGTTCAGCGCCGTTGTTTCGACCTCTTCGGTTGTGTAGGTCTTGTTCAGATTTACAGTTCTAATCATCGTGTTGTGCCTGTACTATGAGTATAAGTTAATATCGTTTTGACAACGTAGTTGGTTACAATGTTTGCAAGAAGCCGCGGTCGATGCACTGATCAATTAAATACCAGTCGATCAACTTCGTTGTAAGTGTCATATGAAGATGTAACAACGCGATCTCCTTCTTTTAAGCCTTCGACGACTTCATACACCTGTGTGTTTTTGCGTCCGAGCCGGATAGGCTGTTTGGTCGCAAAGTCGCCAGACGCATCGAGTACGTAAACCCAATTGCCTCCTGTGGTCTGAAAAAAGCCACCCTGAGGGATTATGATCTTGTCTTCAGGGTCACTCATTTCCAATTTGAATCGGATCGTCTGTCCACGGCGAATGCCCTCGGGAGGGTTGATAAAATCGAGATCGATATTAAATCGACCGTTGGTGACTTCCGGAAATACGCGCCGAACGACCATTTCATAACCTACGGTCGTGCCTGCCATAACATTCGTTATCGCCCGCTGGCCCACGACGACCCTGCTGATGTGAAATTCGTCTACTCCTGCCGTCACTTTGACACCGTCGAGTTTGTCAACCTGGCCGAAACGAAAACCGGAATTTCTGAGTTCTCCCAATTCTGCGTTCAGCTGAGACAAAATGCCCGATACCGGTGCCCGCAGGATTAATTTGTCAGAACGCGCGTTAACTAACTTGAAGTTTTTCTCCATCAATTCAATCGATTTCTGCATCTGCGCGAGCTGAATGGACTGTCGCAGCGAATCTGCTTTGTAAGAGGCTAGCGTAAGGTCCCGATTCTGGACTCTGTATTCGTATTCGTCCATTGCCTGTTGGTATTCCCGTTCCGAGATCGCTTGCTTGTTAAATAGCTCTTCGTTGCGGGCAATGTCGCGCGAGAGTCGTTTGATCTCGTAATTCATCGTCGCAAGCTGTTGGCGCGTGCGGAGATTATTGGTTTCTACCTGGAATCGAGAATCTTCAAGTCGGTTGATCTGCTCAATTCTCGAAGTTTCTGAGCTAAAAAGTTGCATTTGGAGCGAAGCATTCGAGAGGCGCAGAATGGGTTGACCAGCTTCAACCAGTTCGCCTTCCAGAACATAAATCTCGTCTATTTTTCCTCCTTCTTCTGCATCCAGATAAACGGATGTTTTCGGGAAGACGTTACCCGTTGAAGAAATCATTTCCTGAAACGGACCAAACGTGACGGTTGAGATTGTAACCCGGTCAATATCAACGTTTAATTTGCGACCTCCGGTCATGGTCGAATACCCATATCCCACCATCATTACAAATGCTATGATCGCCCCAACTGTCGTAATTCGTTGGCGCGTCCAGAATATTTTTTCTAAGCGCTTGTCCATCCCGGCGCCACCGCCTGTCCCGGAAACAGGTTTTCCATCACGGCTCGATGCGCCCGCAGATCCGGGAGGT
The DNA here is from genome assembly GCA_004356265.1 of Bacteroidota bacterium. Taxonomy (GTDB): domain Bacteria; phylum Bacteroidota; class Rhodothermia; order Rhodothermales; family UBA10348; genus N075bin62. The sequence goes on along the minus strand of SMXK01000144.1, from coordinate 8,311 downwards.
TGAGTCAGAAGCTGTGCAATCGGGCTCAGAGTTGGTTTCGTGTCTTGTGTCATGATTAAGTCTGAAGTGCAGGAATCAAATTTGTGCGACCGTATTCCGGTAACTTGGTCTATTACAAGCAGCGTGCCAATACGAATAAATCGTCCAGTTAAGGCTCTGAAACGTTAGCCGTCAACGAGCCTTCTGATTAATGTGTTCGGGAATGATACATAGTGTGTTCGTTTTCGTACACTCCCCAATAAAGGCCTCAGGTAAAAGTGGTATAACAAGCCTGAAATCACGGATTTGATGCATTGGTACAACGTTTGCCGCTTCTACGGCGGTCAAGCCCCCGCTTCTTCCAGAGCCGACCCACTTCACGGGCGAAGTCTGGAATTGTTGCACCCCCGAAAACGGCTGAAATTACATGCTCGGAAAAATCCTGATTGTTGACGACGATGTAGACGTATTACAGGCGGCCCGGCTGCTCCTGAAGAGACATGCGCGACTGGTACACACGGAAAAGAGACCCGCCCAAATTCCGGCGCTCCTTCAGAACCAGCAATACGATGTTATTCTGCTCGACATGAACTTTACGAGGGACGTATCGAGCGGCCGCGAGGGCTTTTTTTGGCTCGATAAAATACTGGAAATCGAACCTTCCGCAGTGGTCGTACTTATCACGGCATTTGGAGACGTCGAGATGGCGGTACGCGGTATCAAGGCGGGTGCAACAGATTTTGTGCTTAAGCCATGGCAAAACGAAAAGTTAATTGCGACGCTAATGTCCGCGTTGAGTCTGAAAGAGTCGAAGGTGCAGGCAGATCGGTTCCGATCGCAGTCGCAGCAACTCAGTCAAGATCTGGGTATGAGGTATCGGGACTTTATTGGTGAGGCACCGGCCATGCAGACCGTTTATGCACAAATCCAGAAGGTCGCGGCCACAGACGCAAACGTCCTGATTCTGGGGGACAACGGGACCGGGAAAGAGCTGGTCGCGCGCGCATTACACAGGCATTCCAAAAGAAGAGAAAGTGTTTTCGTTACTGTGGATGTGGCTTCAATCAATCAGTCATTATTTCAAAGCGAATTGTTTGGCCACGTAAAAGGCGCTTTTACGGATGCTCGAGACGATCGGGCGGGGAGGTTCGAAGTGGCATCGGGAGGCACGTTGTTTCTGGATGAGATCGGCAATTTGCCGTTGGAACAGCAAGCCAATCTGCTGACCGTTCTTGAGCGCCGAGAAGTCATTCGAGTTGGATCAAACCGGCCACAATCCATTGATGTGCGCCTGATATGCGCCACGAACAAACCTATTAATGAATTGGTCCGGGATGGCTCTTTCAGGCAAGATTTACTGTACAGGATAAACACGGTCGAAATACACCTTCCGCTCCTGAAAGAAAGAACCACAGACATACCCATATTGGCTGCCCATTTTCTTGAAAATTATTCACGTAAATACAACGACTCCGTGACGGGGATCAGTGCCGGGGCGATTGCAAAACTCCAACGGTATACATGGCCTGGCAATGTTCGGGAGCTTGAGCATATGATTGAACGAGCCGTCATCATGACTGACGAAACAGTCCTTCAGCCCGAAGATTTCCTGTTTACAGAACGACATACCAATGAGACTGCGGGTGTTGTATTCGACAGTTATAATCTGGACGAAGTCGAAAAGTTGATCATTCGCAAAGCGATCGACAAACACGAAGGCAATATTTCGCGAGCTGCTGGCGAGCTCGGACTGACGCGGGCATCTCTGTACCGACGCCTCGAGAAATACGAACTCTGACAGACGAAAATCGGATATGCGCAATTTCCGGATTCAAATTATCAGCAGGATCTCAGGAATCGTTGTCACGGTTTTTTTGGCTATATGGTTGTACGAATACTCAGGTTCTATCATGGCGGTATTTTTGCTCTCCCTGGGCGTATTTGCACAGATTATTGCCCTGATTCGATACGTTGACAAAACAAATCGGGATTTGAGCAGATTTCTGAACTCCGTCCGGTACAGCGACTTTTCGCAATCGTTTACGGGTTCCGGAAGAGGAAAGTCGTTCACAGAATTGGGGCAGTCGTTCGGGCAAGTGATGGACGATTTCAGAAAGGCGCGTGGAGAAACGGAGGAACAGCACCGTTTTTTGCAAACCGTTGTGCAACACGTCGGGACAGGACTTATATCGTTCGACCGAAAGGGAGACGTGGGGCTCATCAACAACGCTGCAAAGCGGCTGTTCGGGGTCCAGCATTTGAAGAATGTGACGGGCCTTCGAGACTACAGTACGGATCTGGTGAATGCACTGGGAAAATTGAGAGCCGGAGATCGGTCGGTCATCAAGGTCGTTCGCGGAGATGAAATGCAGGAGCTGATTTTGTCCGGGGCGGAATTCCGCGTGCGGGGAGAATTCTTCACTCTTGTGGCCATTCAGGATATCCAGAGTGAACTGGAGGAAAAAGAATTGCAGGCTTGGCTCAAGCTGACGCACGTGTTAACACATGAGATTATGAATTCCATAACGCCGATCGCCTCGCTGGCAGCATCGGCGCACGAAATATTAAACTCAAATATGAGTGAGTCAGAGCCAGCTGACACAAATTCTGACATAGTTAATGAAGACAAAGAGTGGCTGGAGGATGTTCGAGATGCCATTCAGACAATCAACCGGCGCAGCCAGGGACTCCTTCATTTTGTGCAGGCATACCGGAGCATGACTCGCATCCCCCGACCGAACTTAAAAATATTTCCTGTGGTAAGGCTTCTCGATTCGGTCCACGAACTGTTCCGGGCAGAGCTGGAAACGACCGGTATTCAACTCAATATTAAGATTACGCCACCGGAACTGGATGTTACCGCCGACCCGGAACTGATAGAACAGATTCTTATAAATCTGGTTAAAAACGCCATTCAAATGAACGAACCGGGAAAAGCTATGACCATTCGATTGAGTGCCCGGATCGGCACTCAATCTCGACCGGTATTGAGCGTAACAGATGACGGACCCGGGATTGAACCCGAAGCGCTGGACAAGATTTTCGTGCCGTTTTTCACGACGAAGAAGGAAGGATCCGGGATCGGTTTGAGTCTTTCCAGGCAAATCATGCGGCAACATGGGGGCTCAATGAGCGTCTTTTCTGACCCCGGAAATGAAACAACGTTTAGTCTCAGATTTTGATTTAGCAGTATATTCCGTCCTCTGGATTTCTTTCATATACAGGTAGTACTAGACCACGGGTCATGGCGAGAATAATTAATACAGGCGACTCAGCGGCGAAAAGAAGGCATGCCCATATCAGATCGTGTGCTGAAGTAATCCGGTTGCTTGCCACGCGAGATGGATTTGACGATGAAGCGAAAGACATGTCGGCGTTTCTGGTGTATTGCCTTCGCGGCATATACGTTTCGATCGATGAGAGTGCTCAGGCATGGGATGATCGGAATTACTGGAAAAAGTCAGAAGCACTCAGGCAGAAATGGAGATGGTCAGCGCTGGCTGCGGATGAACTCGAGGAATTGGTTGTGTCGGGAAAGTGGCAATTGGTCGGTCCTTTATTAATCGGCTTGATTCCGCACTTTGCAGACGTTAACGTACAGACAATTACACGGGGCCCGGACTGGTGGGTGGGCGCGCGAACGGCCCTCGTCAAACAGAAAATTGAATCGCAACCCGGATGAGAAATCCCAGACTTCCATCGGAAACGGAGTTAAAGCCTGGCATGCTGCTCGTGGCGGCGCCGAACCTTCTCGACCCGAACTTCAAACGGTCTGTTGTGCTCCTTTGTGAGCACAGTGATACCGGCAGTTTCGGACTGATATTAAATCAGGATATCACTGTAGAAATGTCTGAGTTGCTCGAAAACGCTGTACATGTAGGTGGTCCGGTGCAAATGGATACACTCTATTTTCTTCATCGTTTCGGCAGCGACGTTGACGGAACAGTTGAGGTTTGCCAGGACGTTTTCTGGGGAGGCGAGTTTCAGAATCTGCAGGACGCTATCAAGAAAGAAGAGGTTACCAAATCGGACGTCAGGTTTTATCTGGGCTACGCCGGTTGGACCGAAGGGCAACTTGAAGAAGAAGTAGAAGCGAATGGCTGGATTCTTACTCAGGGGAGCTCTAACCTGGTATTTGATACAGATTCATCTGCGTTGTGGCGCGAAGTGATGATACGCCTCGGCGGGGAATTTGCACTCCTGGCCAACTACCCGGACGAGCCACTGCTGAATTAGGGCGTGTTAACAGGCCCCAGGCAGAACGCTCAGATGTCTCCTTTCTGCGGTCTGAGAAGGATTTCTTCGACAACGGTCCGGTCGCTGAGTTTGTAGGCGGCAATCAGCGCAGCGGCAATATCTTCAGGCGGCATGAACCGATCTTCAGGGTAGGGTGCTTCTTGCCAACTCGGAGTGAGTGTGGCACCCGGCAACATCGTGGTAACCCGAATTCCCTTATCAAATGTTTCCTGACGAATGGCTCTGGCGAGCCCAAGCAATCCGTGTTTAGCCGTCCCGTACGAGACACTTCCCGGATAGGCCTGAATAGAGGCTACAGATCCCATAAAAAACAAATGACCTCCACCGCATTTAATCATTCCGGGTACGAGTAGCGAGCTGAGGTGAAATGCACTCGTCAGGTTGACCTGAATCTGCTCTTCAAATACGGTGAGCGGTGTATCGCTCAGGCCGCCCGGTGCAAATGTCCCGGCGTTGTTTACAACCACTCCGGGCTCACCCGATTCACGGACCAGTTCGGTACAGACTTGCGTAATTTGTCTGGAATCTTTGAGATCACACGGAAATACCGTAGCCGTTGCTCCGGTGGCGCGGCACACCTCGGCGACACTCTTCAAATTCAACTCGTTCCGAGCGATCAGGGACAGGTGACTGTCAGGAAATTCTTTCGCCCAGGCCACCGCGATTGCCTCGCCAATTCCCTGGCTGGCGCCGGTAATCACAATGTGATTGTTGACCGTCATCGGGAAATCAATTTCATGAATTCAGCCCGCGTATCGGGATTGTTCAGAAAGGCTCCGGACATAGCGCTTGTGGTCGTAATTGAATTCTGTTTTTGCACGCCGCGCATCACCATACACAGATGAGTTGCCTCAATGGTTACGGCAACACCGGCCGGTTTTAAGACATCATTGATGACGTCACGAATTTGAAGCGTGAGTCGTTCCTGAACCTGCAACCGCCGCGCGAAAACATCCACGACACGCGCCAGCTTACTGAGGCCCACAATTTTTCCATTTGGTATGTACGCGACATGCGCTTTTCCGAAAAACGGGATCATGTGGTGCTCACACAAACTGTATATCTCGATGTCTCGGACCAGGATCATCTGGTTGTTTTGTTCCTCGAACAGAGCGCTTCGTAAAATTTTGTGTGCATCCATGCCATACCCGCGCGTCAGGAAAAGAGTGGACTTTGCGACTCTGTGCGGCGTCTTCAGCAGACCCTCCCTCAAAGGATCTTCCCCGATCGCTTCGAGGGTTTGCGTTACGCTCCTCTCGATGAGGCTGATCGCTTCCGGATCATAGGATTTTGTTTGGCTGTATTTCTTAGACAAAATGACGAGAGATTAATTCAAATGATTACTCGCCCCGGTACTCGGCGATATTTCTTTCCGTCTCATATACCCTTACGGCATATAACTTTCCAGTCGGAATATGATTCTCTAACTGTTCCCAGAATGCAATTGCAAGATTCTCAGTTGACGGCAAAATCCCACTTAAAAACGGCACATCAAGATTCAGATTCCTGTGATCGCACAGATCTATGATACGTTCATGCACTATTCGTTTCAGGTCTCCGAGATCAATTACATATCCGGTCTCGGGGCTCGGAGATCCTGCAACAGTAATTTCGACGATGTAATTGTGACCGTGCCAGTTAGGCAGATTGCATTTCCCGAATGTTGCCCGGTTCCATTCGTCCGACTGATCGGGATTGTGTAATCGATGGGCTGCATTAAAATGGACGCGCCTGGTCACATACGTAATAGGCATCGCGGGAGTTCAGAATAGGGTATCTTGAAGTGTCGCCGTTCGAACAGGGCCGGAAGAACTACGTTCCGAAAAACGGCATGCTCCTTCCCCGGAGAGAAAGAATTCCTATATATTCAAACGGCCTCGCGGCAGAAGCAACATGAGTGAAAAAACGCTTTTTCAACAGATTGCCGATAGAGAAATTCCAGCTGACATTGTTTTTGAGGACGAAATGTGTATTGCGTTCAGGGATATTAATCCCGTGGCCCCGACGCATATACTCATCGTTCCTCTTAAACCTGTTCCGACGCTCAATGATCTTGAAGCAGAGGACGAGATGCTTATGGGTCACCTCTTCCTGGTTGCCCGGAAAATTGCCGAAGACGAGGGTCTTGAGAACGGATACCGTACGGTTATTAACTGTGGGAAAGAAGGAGGACAGGAAGTTTATCACATCCACTTGCACCTGCTTGGTGGCAGGCAAATGGTCTGGCCTCCGGGTTAATCGGCTTCGGACTTTCGCATTGATTTTTGTCCTGCTGTCTCTTTCCGACGGTGCGGCACAGGGTCAGCTTGTGTCTGGTACCGCGGGAAACAATTCCCGAAGCTCGGTCGGCGGTAGTTTTTCGAGAATGGTGAACCAGTATCGGTGGACTTCCAACTTGAGTGTTCACGAAACGCGGGCGGACTGGCGTCTGGATTTTTATAATCGATTCAGATCTGACGCTTATATCCTTTTCAACAACCGACTGAGTTTCCGGGATGAAGATCAGGTATCTATTTCACTGACCAAACCTTTTTCCGGAAGATCCGGAGTTTTTTACGGCGACATCGGCTGGTACAGCTTGAGTGACGTAATCATCAGCAGGGCTTACACTGGAGTTCGTTTCGGTCGACCGGGTCGTTTTCAGCTTGAGCCACTGGTCGGTTTCTCACTTGATCGGCGCCCTGGTATCGGAGAGACGCCGGGGGAAAATCCCCTTCGAACCGACGCGGGACCTGCTGTTGGATTTAATGCCAGACTGCCGCTGATGTCGATTGAGGGGTACGACGTTGAACTTGCTGGTCGTGGCCGATTTGAAGACTTGTCACCTCGCCGAAGCGACCTTTTCAGGCTAACCGGGATGATCGGGAAATCGTTCAATCGCCTGTCTACGCGAACGCTATTTACAGTTTCCAGTGTAAGACGCGACTCGTACCAGGCTGCCTCTTTTTTAAACCGGTCAGACCCGAGCATTTCTCGAACGGAAACCATTGAATCAACGCGCAGCGATACCTTCGACATCGCGCTTGATGTGAATCAGAGAGTTAATCAAAATTTTTCGTTCGGTGGGCGCATTATCGCTGCCATTAATCGGCGTAAAATTCGGATACATTCTGCTCCTCAAGACGCGTTGATTTTTGATACCGATTTCAGGCGAAATGATGTTACCGCAGAGCTTAATACAGAATATTCCAATGGCAGCTCTTTTTTCAGGTTTTCAGTTTCTGTCGGGGCGCAGGTAGAGGAGCGTGACCTGGTGAACGGTGATGATCTGCCACCGGCGCAGGCAGCCCAGAAGGTATTCCTGTTGAGGCAGGCAGATTTTGATAGAGGCGTTGTTGAGGTCCGGTTTATATCCAGATTTCCACTAAGCGGTCGAACGGGATTCCAGCTTGATTTATCCGCAAACATAGTTCGCCATGATACACCTGAGGTGAATCCGGATGATCGGGATGAACTATACTACCGCGGACAAATCGGGACCTCTACACGGCTTTCAGAAACGCTGGAATTGCAACTGCAAATTTTCGCCACGTATTTTCACACGGTCTATTTGAAGGCGGTGCGGTCTTCAGAAAACAATGTACAGCAATCACTTCGGTTTCGCCCAACGGTTCGGTGGCGACCGAGAGCAGGTACACGTATCGAATTGGTCTCGCAAGTTCGGGCCACATATACTGTAGATGATTTTGTTCTGCCGGGGCGCCGTCCCACTGATCAGTCTGCCCGTGAATTGCGGTACGATCTGGATGCGGAGCACTCTCTCGGTGAGACCATGCTTCTGAAATTCACAGGCCGGGTCAGCGAGCTAAGATTGGCCCGATTCCTGAATGACACTTTTTCTGAAATACCGTTCGACTCACTTCGCACAACAGATTTATGGGGGAGATTTCGAGTGGGCGGGCGAGTCCAGGCAGAAGTTGGATATCGCGGTCTCGTTCGAAGTGACTATGACCGGGCTCTTCGCGTGGAGTACGAATCAGTCGAGGCAGGGGAAACGGGTCAGCCGACGCAACGTGCCTCTGCATTTTCGAGTAGTATAATTCGGGAAGGACGCCGCACCATTACCCAGGCGGGA
>SMXK01000143.1 GCA_004356265.1 Bacteroidota bacterium | reverse complement strand
TCAACGATGGTATTGATGGCTCTCCGATCGAGTCTGAGGGGCGTCTTTTCATGTCGAACAGGATCGTGGCCGTAGATCATGGCCCACTCGTGCATGCCCGAACATCCGAAATGTGGCGCTCGGTCGCGCGTCGAGACAAGCATATCACGGATCCACCGGGTGGAATTGTGCAAGTGTTCCGGAAAAGCATTTGTATCCAGAAATACGCCGGTTGGACTTCTGGAAAACCCCTCAGTCTCCAGAAACTTGTCAGCCTCGGCGCCTTCAAGGATTACGCCGGCGCCCGGGGACCAGCGTTTCAGCAACGAAGGTCGGAAACGGTAATACTCAAAAAGGAAATCCACGACCGGGTTTGACTCGTGTCTGCTGCGCCTTGCCAGGTGCGGATCGAGCCAGTCATCGATCCTTTTCTTGTACATCCGTTCGAAAACCTGCCACTCGTCCTGTCGGAGAATCGGCAGGCAGGATCGATCCATAGTGTGCAACGGAGTCTCGACCAGTGCGTGCAAGGTGGGTAGTAACAGCTCAATACCAGCCGTGTTCATGTCGGTCTTTATTTCAGCATTATCTGCAAAGAGGGAATTGTCGTCTCGAATATACAAGTCGATCAGGCGATGTGGGTTGGTAATGGTGGTAATTCTGATGGCGATGCCGGCAACTCGAAGCGCCACGGCACAGGTCGTCACATATACAATTGACGCGGACGCGTCGTCGTTCTCGTTTACAGTGGAGCACCTTGGAATGCTTAATGTGACAGGCGAGATATCCGGCGCTACGGGATTTATTGAGGTTGATCTGACGTCCGAAACACCCGTCTCGGCTAAAATATCAATCGAATCTCGAACCATCGACACCGGCAACCAATCACGCGATGAAAGCATTCGATCCGATGAATTCCTGGATACGGATCGGTTTCCGTCGATCGAATTTACAAGTGCAACATTCGCACCCCCGGTTGACGCGGCGCAAGAAGGAGTGGCGACTGGTGAACTTACCATCGCCGGGCAGACGAGGACCATTCAGTTTCCATATACATTGTCTCAGCAAGTGAGTAACTCAGGAAACCGATCGATCATAATCGAGGCTACATTTATATTCAGTCGGGAGGAATTCGATCTGGAATTCGGACGAATAATGGATGCTCTGGTGGGCGACGAAATTTCCGTATCCGTACGGCTTGCGGGTACATTTATAGATTAAACAGCAACAACATGATTCGATTATTAAGGGGAATTTTATACGGTATCGCCGCCGGGATCACGACGGCCGTTATTCTGGATCATCTGGACCAGGCAAGAAAGGTCAGCGAATCTAATCCAGCGTTCGTTTTGGGCCGGCATCCGGAGAACACGTCGAAATCTCGGAGGCAAGCGAAGCAGCTGGACCAAACGGGAGCAGATCTGACGGACGAAGCTCGGCAGGCTTTGTTGGACGAATTGGGAGCGCAACTTCAATAAATCCATGAGAGCAGTAATCAACCTGATTCCGGGACTGCTGGCAGGGGTGGTGATGTTGACCGCGGTTTCTACTGTCGTATTGGTTGTGGCCGGGTTTTACGGGCCGCGCGACGGCCCGAGTGACAGTACAGACCCGGTAACGTCTCCCGGCTATGTTTTGCTTGCCATGGAAACGGCGTATGGTCAGATAATACTGGAGATAGATACACTTCGAGCACCCATCACCGCGGCAAATTTTCTTCGTTACGTAGACGATGGGTATTATACAGGCGGCACCTTTTTTCGTGCTGTGACTCCGGATAATCAGCCGTCGGATTCAATTCGGATCGAGGTGTTGCAGGGTGGTTCAAACCGTGAGCGACGGGATGAGATGCGCGACCCGATCTCACTTGAAAAAACTTCGGACACCGGGCTCAGACATCTGGACGGAACGATTTCGATGGCGCGAGGCGGCCCGGATACTGCGACATCATCCTTCTTTATCTGTATTGGAAACCAACCGTCACTTGACTATGGCGGTAAAAGAAATCCTGATGGCCAGGGATTCGCGGCCTTCGGCCGCGTCATCTCAGGGATGTCGGTGGTGCTAAAAATTCAGTCGTTACCGACCGAAGGACAAACACTTATAGATCCTGTAATCATAAAATCGATCGACCGACAAGAGTCAGAATGAAGAACGACCGAAGTATGTACAGCACGCATCCGACGGTTTCTTATGTCGCGACTATGCTCAGAAACCTTCCGGATCGGACCGGCAAAACTCTGGCAGAGTGGAAGAACGTAATTTCCGCGGGTGGGCCTACCGGTCAGAAAGAAACCGTGGTCTGGCTAAAATCAAATCATGATCTGGGAGGGACGACCGCAAATCGGGTCGCCGGCGCCGCCACTGGGCAGGATCCGGAAAAATATGACGAAGACCACTATTTGACCATGGCTGTCGATTTTGTAAGCACCATGTACAATGGAAAAAAATCCCATCTCCGGCCCATGCACGACGTTTTGATCTCGCGTATTGCCGAACTGGGGGACGATGTTCGTTTGTCGCCGACAAAAACCTTTGTGCCGGCCTACAGAAATCGGGTTTTTGCACAGATAAAACCTGCAACACTTTCGCGGATTGACGTGGGACTTGCCCCGGAGGGGTACACGGACGTTTTACCGGACAGATTAATTGCTACAGACGGACTGATTCCAGTGTGAAAAGAGATGGGCAGGACATTCCTTATGAATACGACCGAGTGCCTCGTGCCTCGTTAACGAGCGAAGATATTCTTTCTGCCGCGTTTGTAGTCACAGAAGATGTTTTCAATTCCGAACTGATGGCACCATACGACATTCTGATCATTCCAAGTACCGGTGGAAGTATGAATCGCGACCTCGAAAACGAACGTTACCAATCCTGGTTACGCCAGGCTGTTGCTGATGCTAAGTACGTTATAACATTATGTGACGGAGCGTTTCCGCTCGCAGAAACTGGGGCTCTTGATGGATTGATGGCTACCACGTTTCCGGGCGACCGGGATGTTTTTTCCGAGCGATATCCGTTGATTGATGTTCGTTACGACGCTCGTTTTGTACACGATGGCAAATTTATCACGTCGGTCGGGGGTGGAATGAGTTACGAACCTGCCCTGTATTTGACTGAGTTATTGTTTGGTCGAGACGACGCCGTTGAAACCGCAGAAGGGCTTGTGTGGGAGTGGAATGTTGAATCGGTCCCACATGTAGTTGTGAATTCTGATGGAGCGAGTAACTGATGGCTGAAAAGGAATGTCCCGCGTGTGCACTGAACGTTGACAGCGAGCTGACAGAATGCTCGTATTGCGGATATGAGTTCCCGCAGGAAAGCTCTTCCCGGCGCTGGATGGCGTGGTTGTTCGCTTTTCTTATGATTCTTCCGTTGCTGTATATCCTGCGACGATTTTTCTGACCGTCAGACTCAATTTATTCTGTACAACATGTTACTGGACATCCCCTCATCACTTTTCGGAGATATTTCGACGGAAGAATTTCTGGCCGAATACTGGCAGAAGAAACCCCTCTTTGTACGAAACGCCTGGCCCGGTTTTGTGTCGCCGGTTACGCCGGACGATCTGAAAAGCATATCTTGCCAGGACGACGTTGAGGGCCGGCTCATTCTCGAAGAGGGCGGAGATTATCCGTGGGAGCTTCGGTTCGGCCCTTTCGACCCGCAAGAGTTGAACGAATTGCCAAGCTCTCATTGGGCCCTTCTGGTCCAGAACATGGATCGCCTGCATCCTGAGGTCGGCCGAATGCTCGAGGTCGTGAACTTCCTGCCGAACTGGCGGCTCGACGATATCATGATTTCGTATGCACCCGGAGCAGGAGGTGTTGGTGCCCACATCGACAATTACGACGTGTTTCTTCTGCAGGGTAGTGGAAAGCGCCGGTGGCAGATCAATTCTACTCCGGTGGAGGATGTGCAGTTGATCCCTGACCTGGATGTGAGTGTACTCCTTAATTTCGAGGCGGACGAGGAGTGGGTAGTTGGACCTGGCGACATGTTATATCTCCCTCCGCGCATTGCTCATTTTGGAGTTGCCCTGGAAGATTGTATAACCTACTCCATAGGCTGCCGGGCGCCTTCAAAAGAAGGTATCCTGACAGGTTTTCTGGACCACCTGATGTCGACGGCATCTGCCGACGAGACGTTCTTTTCAGACGGAAATCGGGAATTATCCCACTCGCCGGGCGCGATCGATGCTCAAATTAAAGAATTCGCCCGGCGCGCGCTGACCGACGTATTATCGGACGATGCTCAATTCGAGCGGTGGCTCGGAGAACACCTCACGGAGGCACAATACATCGAGCCGACCGAGTCCGCATCCATTTCCTCAGAGGAAATCAATGACGCGCTTGCCACGGGCTCTCGGCTCATGGCACGGTCGGTTTCCCGGGTTGCGTATGATCGGCTCACGAGCGGTCAGCTCGTTTTATATGTCAGCGGGGAATCAATTGACGTACCATCAGAGCTTGAAGCGTTCGTAGCTGCGCTTTGCAGGCAACCTGGGATTACAGGTACAGATATCCCGGCCCCCGGATCAACAACTCATGACGCTGCTGTTGACCTGTTACGAAAACTCCTTAATGACGACCACTTCATGCTGCAGAAGTGAGGCACGCTCCCATTGAATGTTACCGATCATCGATCGATACCCACTTTTGCTCCGTAGGACCCGTATAAATTTGCCGCGGCCTGTAGATTCGTTTCCCTGGATCATTTTTCATCTCCATCCACTGTGCAATCCAGCCCGGTAATCGACCGATTGAGAACATGACCGTAAACATGTTAGTCGGTATTCCCATGGCGCGGTAAAGAATACCGCTGTAAAAGTCCACGTTCGGATAGAGTTTCCGATCGACGAAATAGTCTTCTTCGAGAGCGATTCGTTCCAACTTGAGAGCAATATCCAGGAGCGGATCATCAACGCCGAGTTCTTCGAGGACACTGTGCGTGAGGTCCTTAATGACTCTCGCTCGAGGATCGAAATTCTTATAAACACGATGTCCAAAACCCATCAAACGAAAATCGGATGTTTTGTCCTGAGCCAATTCCACGTATTTGCGGACATTGCCACCATCGGCCTGAATTTTTTCGAGCATGTTAATCACCGCCGTATTGGCGCCACCATGAAGTGGCCCGCTCAGTGCGCTGATACCAGCCGAAATTGACGCAAACAAATTGGCGTCGCTGCTTCCAACCATCCGGACCGTCGACGTTGAGCAATTCTGCTCATGGTCTGCGTGAAGGATCAACAACATATCCAGCGTTTTCGCGACCAGCGGGGATACTGTGTAGTCCTCGGATGGCACAGCGAACATCATGTGCAGAAAGTCTGCACAATACCCGAGATCATTCCGGGGGTAGATATAGGGCTGGCCGATTGATTTTTTGTACGAAAATGCGGCGACTGTTTTCAGCTTAGCCAGCAGGCGAACGATGTTCAGCTGCAACTCGGCTTCGTTTTCACCCGGTGCGTAATACGCGGACAGTGAAGCAACGATGGTGGACAACACACTCATCGGAGGGGCGTTCGGCGGATATCCTTCGAAGAACTTTTTCATGTCTTCGTGCAGCAGACTATGCTTCGTCAACTCACTATTAAACCCTGAGAGCTGATCTTCCGAAGGAAGTTTGCCGAAAACCAGGAGGTAGGCGACTTCTAGAAAAGTGGCATTTTGCGCCAGGTCTTCAATCGAATATCCGCGATACCTGAGAATTCCTTTTTCGCCGTCGATGAACGTTATTTCGCTTTCGCAGGACCCCGTGTTACCGTATCCTGAATCCAGAGTAATTGCTCCGGTTTGTGCCCGGAGCTTCTGAATTCCAATTCCGACTTCTCCTTCGGAGCCCACAGTTACGGGCAGTTCGACGGCCCAGTCGTCGAGCGTAAGTTTTGCTGTCTTCATATAATTTGGTTGTCACTTTGGAGCTACCTTCAACGGGGAGAAAGGCAGAAAGATTTTGAGATATAGAGTGTATTCGTGTCAACAACCGTGAATATCTGGCAAACCGTAGAACGTCTGGTAGTCAGATCGGCATCCAGCGCAGGGCTGTTCAATCCGTATCAAAATCGCCATGAAGTGTGGGACAAGCCGGGCGCGCCTGCTGTTCGAATACAAAATCTGAAGCGGTATCTGGAGGAGCACGACCACGAGGAAGGAACCCGATTATTTTTACTTCTTGAGGCGCCCGGCCCCTGGGGTTGCCGGTTTTCGGGTGTACCAATCACGAGCGAAGCGCAGTTGACAGATCCGGCCTTCCCCGGGTTCGGTCACAGATCTACAACCCGGGACGAACCGTTTTCGGAGTACAGCGCGTCCATCTACTGGCGAGTTCTGGAGCCGTACTGGAAAAGTATTTTGACTTGGAACACCGTACCGATGCATCCTTTTCATCCCGGCAAACCGGACTCCATTCGGACGCCCAGACAGAGTGAAGTGAATGCTTTTTTGCCCCTGCTGAAAGAGGTCGTAGAATGGGCTGCTCCGGAAAAAATCCTGGCGGTTGGGCGGAAAGCCGAAAATGCGCTTGGGCGAATTGGGATTCAGGCGGAGTATATCAGGCACCCGTCACAGGGCGGCGCCAGAATTTTTGAGCATGGTATTCGACGAGTGATTAAAGAGATGGGGCTTGAACCGGATGAGTGACCTTTTCGATACGGCTGCTGACAAACTTCGCTTTGAGCGGGCGCCACTTGCGGACAGGATGCGCCCCCGAACGCTTGATGAATACGTCGGGCAAAGCCACATTCTTGGTTCTGGTCGTTTGCTAAGGCGAGCCATCGAGGCTGATCGGTTGTCGTCGATATTACTCTTCGGCCCCCCGGGTACCGGGAAAACCACGCTCGCCCGAATTATTGCCAACACGACAAAGGCGCATTTCGTGACGCTCAACGCGGTGTTGTCGGGAGTGAAGGATATTCGGGGTGCTATCGCTGAGGCGACAGATCGACTCAAACATCACGGGCAGCGGACCATCCTGTTCATCGACGAGGTGCATCGGTTTAACAAAGCCCAGCAGGATGCACTTTTACCACACGTGGAAAACGGAACCGTTACGCTCATCGGGGCCACGACCGAAAACCCCTATTTCGAGGTGATAAAAGCACTCGTGAGTCGGTCTCGCGTATTTGAGTTGAAGTCTCTGACGGAAAGTGATCTGCTGGCGGTCGCCGAGCAGGCCCTTGCCAATACCGAGCGTGGTTTCGGAAAACTGAACGTATCCGTTGATAAAAATGCGCTGGATCATCTGGTACACACATCGAACGGCGACGCCAGGTCGCTGCTGAACGCACTCGAACTCGCCGTTGAAACGACGCCCGAGTCTGAAAATACCGACGCAACCCGGCATATAACCCTTCAGATCGCGGAAGAGAGTATCCAGAAACGGGCGGTTTTATACGACCGGGAAGGCGATGCCCATTATGACACGATCAGCGCCTTCATCAAGAGCCTCCGGGGTTCGGATCCTGATGCGGCCTTGTATTGGATGGCCCGGATGGTGTACGCCGGCGAAGACCCCCGTTTCATCTTTCGGAGGATGTTGATTTTTGCTGCCGAAGATATCGGACTTGCCGATCCCCGGGCACTCCAAATGGCTGTATCGGCTTCTCAGGCGTTTGACTATGTGGGTATGCCAGAAGGCCGATTTATCTTATCGGAATGCTGTTTGTACCTCGCAACTGCTCCCAAGAGTAATTCCACATATACGTTTTTTGACGCCCTCCGATACGTCGAGAAAGAGCAATCAGGGGAGATCCCGAATCATCTCAAGGATGCAAACAGGGATGCTAAGGGTCTGGGTCACGGAGAAAATTATCAGTATCCGCATGCCTATCGGGCCCACTACGTTCCGCAGCAATATCTGCCCGATGATATGCAAGGCGTCTATTTCTACGAGCCCTCCGGCCTTGGATTTGAGAAGACCATTGCCGAACGACTCGAATATTTTAGATCCCGCGATGAAAAAGAGAGCCTGCAGAAACGAGTGGCGCGTTATGCAGAAGACGACGTCGGTGACAAAACGGGCGACTACGAAAGTTAGCTTCTGTCGATTGGTTTCTGCGACTTAATCCACGTAAATTCTGAACGTTGTAAGTATCTCCTGTCCTCCAGCACCACTTCAATTCCGAATGAACCGACTCTTGCGACTCGCCGATGCGATCGATCGCTTTAACGAGCGATTAGGGCGGGGGCTTCTCTGGTTGACGTTGGGGATGGTGTTAGTCGGGGCACTGAATGCCGTTTTCAGGTATCTGGATAAATATACCGGATGGGGATTGAGTTCAAACACGTGGCTGGAACTGCAATGGTACTTATTCTCAGTGTTATTCCTTCTCGCGGCCGCATACACGCTTAAACACGATGCCCACGTCAGAGTTGATATATTTTATTCGCGCCTGAATAAACGGGGACGGGCGATAATTGATCTGGCCGGCGTCATTCTTTTCCTGGTTCCGTTTTGCGTCCTGATGATTTGGGCCTCGTGGCCAGCCGTTGTGAATTCGTGGTCGGTTATGGAGATGTCACCCGATCCGGGCGGATTACCTCGATACCCGATAAAAACGATCGTACCCATCGGTTTTTTACTCCTGCTTGTACAGGGGTTGTCTATGGCGATACGCCAGGTTTCTGTGCTTGTCGGAGTTGAACCCGACGAACAGGAGGGCGCTGCGTAGTGGAGGACTGGCTGGGGCCGCTCATGTTCGCGGCAGCATTGATTCTGATTTTTTCCGGATTTCCGGTGGCGTTTGCGATTGCCGGAACAGCCATATTATTCGCATTCATAGGCGTTGAGGCCGGCATTTTTGACTGGTCATTTATGCTGGCGATGCCAGACCGGACGTTCGGGATCATGGCCAATATGGTGCTGCTGGCCATCCCGTTTTTCATATTCATGGGCACAATGTTGTCCAGATCGCGGTTGGCCGAGGATCTCTTGACGACGGTGGGGCAATTGTTTGGACCGTTGCGCGGTGGATTGGCGATTGCTGTGGTATTTGTAGGCGCGTTACTCGCGGCCGCGACGGGGGTTGTGGGCGCATCGGTTGTGGCGATGGGCATGATTTCGCTTCCGGTGATGATGCGGTACGGCTATGACGAATCATTTTCGACCGGTATTATCGCCGCCTCCGGAACGCTCGGCCAGATTATCCCACCCAGCATCGTACTTGTTGTGCTTGCCGACCAGATGGGAATTCCGGTAGGTGATTTATTTATCGGTGCACTTGTACCCGGTATAGCGCTCGCGGTGATGTACGCTATTTACGCGGCAGGAGTAGCATATTTTCAGCCCGAGAGGGCACCCGCTCTTCCAATTGAAGCTCGATCGTTAACCAGAGTCGATTTGTTGAAGAGAGTCATTTTTGTAATGATGCCTCCGCTGCTGCTCATTTTATTGGTACTTGGAAGCATCTTTGCAGGTATCGCTACCCCGACGGAAGCAGGAGCGTTAGGCGCACTCGGTGCAATTCTGCTCGCAGCCGTAAATGGGCGCCTGACTCTTGAGGCACTCAAGAAAACGATGGATGAGACGATGAGGCTTACGTCCATGGTTATGTTGCTGCTTATCGGGTCCACAGCGTTTGCACTTGTTTTCCGAGGCCTGAGCGGTGATTTATGGATCGAAGGGCTTTTGACTAATTTGCCGGGTGGTGTCGTCGGATTACTTGTAGTAGCCAATCTGACCATTTTTATACTGGGTTTCTTTATTGACTTCTTCGAGATCGCGTTCATCATTATTCCGCTTCTGGTACCGGCGGCGGCGGCCCTGGGAATCGACCTTGTCTGGTTCGGGGTGATGATCGGGATGAATCTGCAGATGTCGTTTCTCACACCACCATTCGGTTTTGCCCTTTTTTATTTGCGGGGGGTGGTGCCCGAGTCCATTCCGACATCAGCGATTTATCGCGGTGTGGTTCCTTTCATCATCATTCAAATGATCGGATTGCTCCTGATCATTCTGTTTCCCGAACTTGTATCCTGGTCTTACTAGGGCCTGTTAACAGACCCTAATTGAGCTTCTTGTACAAGATCTGATTTAGCACATTCGTGTCAATCTCGTGTTTGCCTTCAAAAATGGTCATCTGAATTGGATTGTTGACGGTATCCATTTCCGGATGAAGCTCGGTTAACTTTTCAGGTGGCGTGAATCTATCGGTAGTCCCGGTTACCCAGTCCACCCGGCAGGGAGCAATATCGTTCTGATAAGATGAGGATCTGAGTTCAACCGCCGGTGTACCACCCCACAAGACCATACGGTCGATCGTCCTCGAAACAGAATCGATCGGTTCAACGCGCGTATTGTGGATAGACTCTACCCACCTTGAGGCCGTCGAACAGCCTTGGGAAAATCCAAGTACACCCACGAATTTCGGGCGTCGCCGCTGCTTTTCAACAATCAGGTCATATACCTTGTTGAGGTACGCAAGATAATCAGTGATTTCATCATCACGCGCCTCGGCTGTCATCCAGGACGCGCCGATGTGGGTGTTGCGTGGCCGCCGATAAAAACGGGACAGGCCTTCCGGGGCAACGAATAAAACACCTGGTCGGGCGACAGGCTCGAACTCGGAAAGGAAATCGGCCGCCAGCTGCGCATATCCATGCAAGACTATCCACACCGTCTGGACCGGATCCGTTAACGGGGCTGAAGATACCATTCGCGCCGATCGGGAGACGGTCAGCTTGGTTTCCTGGAAGGAAAATCCGGACATCGTTTCGGGACCCGGGCCCGGTTAATCGGACACGCTGAAAAAGCGCGCGAAAGAGGGAGTGGTTGCCAGATCGCCAGGCTGGTCCACAACGTCGAACAATGAATCAGTCGGAGTAGAAGAAAATCTTTCGGCATCACACCGGGCAAACTGCTCGAGTAACGGGTCGTACAGCCCGTTTGTATTTACCAGCGCTACGGGCCGGTCGTGAAACCCGAGTTTTTTAAGCGTGATGATTTCCAGAAATTCTTCAAGCGTTCCAATTCCGCCGGCGAGGGCGATACAGGCGTCCGATGTACGCCAGATTATGGACTTTCGATCGCTCATGGATTCGGTTACAATCAACTTGTCAGCAACATTATAGGCCGCGCCCTCTACGCTTTTTAACCGTTCGGGGATGACGCCGGTAACGTGACCCTTTCCCTCATGAATGGCACGCGCGATCTCGCCCATGAGGCCGACATTTCCGCCTCCAAAAACAAGTCCTATATTATTGCTGGCCATCATGATGCCGAGTTCACGAGCGGCGTTACGATAGACCGCGTCGATCGTATTCGCAGACGCGCAGTAAACGGCAATCCGGGTCATGGGTGGTGCAATTTATTTTTCTCTGAATGCAAACGAGGCATACGTATGTTCAGCCGTTCGCATCCATCGATTCGATTGTTTCTGCCACCCGATATAGTCTTCGTAGATTTTGCGGTACGCGGGATCGGCTGCGGCCGAAGCAGACATCATATCTTTTGAAATTCGTTCCGCCTCAAGCATTACATCCTGTGGAAACGGCCGTAGATTTACGCCATCCGCCAGCAGTGATTCGAGGGCCGCAGGATTTTTCTTATCGTATTCTGCCAACATATCAATATTTGCCTCGGCCGCCGAAGAGGCCAGCGCTGCCTGATAGTCCGCGGGCAATTTGGCCCACTCATCCCGATTGATATAGAAGCTCAATCCGGGCGCCGGCTCCCACCAGCCCGGGTAATAATAATTCCGGGCCACTTTGTGAAAGCCGAGACGCTGGTCGTCGTACGGCCCGGACCATTCCGTGGCATCGAGGGCGCCTCGTTCGAGCGCGGTATATATTTCGCCGGCCGCCAGAACTTGAACGTTTACGCCCATCTGGTCCATGACTTTTCCACCAAGGCCCGGGATTCGCATCTTGATGCCGTTCAAATCACCGAGCTCACTGATTTCATCCCTGAACCAGCCTCCCATCTGGGTGCCCGTATTTCCGCCCGGGAAGTTCAGCACATTAAAATCAGCGAATAACTCGCGGGTAAGTGCCAGCCCGTTTCCATGATACATCCACGCGTTGTATTGGCGCACTGTGAGTCCGAATGGTACCGTGCAGTCGAAGGCGAGCGCCGGATTGGATCCGATGAAATAATAACTGGCCGAATGACCAATCGCCACGGTTCCTTTCTGTACGGAATCCAGGACCTGGTTATAAGGAACGAGTTCACCCGCCGGGAATACCCGGATCGTGAAGCGGCCGTCTGTCAACTCCGACACACGTTCGGACAACACTTCTGCAGCGCCAAAAATGGTGTCAAGGGATCTGGGGAAACTGGAGATCAATTGCCACCGAACACGAGGCCTGGTCTGAACGGCTGCAGCACCACCCTGGTCGGGCGAGGCACCACACCCAGCAAGGGTCGATGTTGTGAGCGCAGATCCGGCAACCGCTCCGAGCGTGGCCTTCCGTACAAATTCGCGTCGTTTCATTCGATTGGTAAATTGGGGTTAGCTGCGACTACTAGCCTCGAGGCCTGAGTGGGCGCATGGCAATTTCTGAGATAAGATAATTATCTGCTGCCTCAAGGGTGTGGACCAGCGTGGACGTGATGTCCTGTGGTGTCATCGGATTCGCTGCAATATCGGCACCCGCTTCGGTGAAAAAATCAGTGTCAATAGACCCCGGATACATACACGTTACCTTGATCCCGTCGCTCCGAAGCTCTTTCATGAGTGCCTCGCTGAAGCCTTTAAGTCCAAATTTCGTGGCATTGTACGCGCTCACCAATGGATTACCAACCAGACCAGCGACGGAAGAAATGTTCACAATGTGACCTCCGAAACCAACTTTTTCGTTCTGGATCGTCATCGGTTTGACGGCTGCACGCGAGCACAAAAATACTCCTCTTAAATTCGTCTGCATCTGCAGATCCCAATCCTCAGTACTGGTATCCACCAGTTTTCCGAAACGACCGAGACCGGCGTTGTTGACCAGCACATCCACTTGGCCAGATTCTGACATTATCTGCGTGAACGCATTCTCGACATCCGACTCATTGGATACATCACATCGGATTCCTCTGAATGTTGGTCCCAGATCCCCAGTGATTTCACGCAGGCGATCTTGTCTTCGCGCCAGTCCATAGACCACCGATCCTTTTTCGACAAGCGCTTCTGAAAACGCAAGCCCGAGGCCGCTGGTGGCACCCGTCACGACAACAATCTTTCCTTTGAGATCCATAAATCCTGCTTTTATAAACGCTTATATTTCTCGCGTCAAGATAGGAATAACAGGCTTCAAAATAAGACCGTGACTAACCGAGACGACTTACCGGCGGAGGAAATGAGGCGCATCTTGTTACACGCGGGTGGGCCAGACCGGCTGGAGCGTCTCCCAAACGGGTGGTCGGCCGATTACGTAATCAAGGTGTTGGGTGAGATCCTCTCCGAAGATCGATGTCAGCGGATCGCAGAGGTAGTCGAAGGTAGAACTCGAAGTATTGCGACGGTCGTCGAGGGCATAGTAAATACCGGTAACGTAAGTGCTGTAATGCGGACCGCAGAAGCCCTCGGATTCCAGGATTTCCACGTAATCAAAGGGGTTGCAAGGTATAAACATTCCGTTCGAACGACACAAGGCGCCCAAAAATGGCTGGACGTACACCTGTGGGATACAACAATCGACTGTGTGGCAAAATTGAAGGCAGATGGATTTCACATCGTTGTGACACACCTGGATAAATCCACAACTGAACTCGGAGACGTAGATTTTACTCAGAAAACAGCGGTGGTTTTCGGCAACGAACTTGCGGGAGCATCAAAAGACCTGCTGGCACTCGCCGACCAGACCGTATTGATTCCATCCACCGGATTCGTGCAGAGTTTTAATATTTCTGTGGCGGCTGCGATCACACTCCACAAGGCGAGCATGGATCGAATTCGCCTGCTCGGAAAGTCGGGAGATCTTACGGACACTGAAAAGGAATTCCTCACCGCCGAGTTTTATATCCGCGCTGTAAATCATGCCGAAGAAATTCTATTGCGGCGGCAGTCACAATCGTGAAGCGGTAAGGGACAGGTCCAGGCAATCCTCATGGTATGTCCCGGTGTAAATCGAAATAGTCTGATCGC
>SMXK01000142.1 GCA_004356265.1 Bacteroidota bacterium | reverse complement strand
GTTCCCAGGGCCAAAAACGTTAGGTTCTTACTTTGGCGCCGTTGCGGGTAGTGCTTCAATGCCTATATAACGATGGATATCCCTGTATTCAAGAGAAAAAAAACCAAAGATTTCAGCGGCACTATTCCAATGCGCGCGAGGTCTTGTGGTGCAACCTGTCCGCGGTTCGGGCTAAACTAACGCATCGGTAAGTTTCTTTTCCAGCTTATCCAACTCGGCGTTGATTAGCTCGCCAGGATCTACTTTTTCAGAGCGCTCCTTAAATAATTTTTCAGTCAGCGCCAGGCCCGTAATGATCGCCGCTGTCAGGTCGGACTGTTCAGGATGGGCGGACTTGAATGTTCTGAGCTGCGAATCCAGATACTCCGCGATCTCGATTGTTTCAGGGGCAATTTCCTCTTCAACGCGAAGGGTATACTCTTTTCCCAGAATTGCTACTTTGATGGGTTGGATCATGTCAGGCTTCCCCAGCGCTGTTTTTAGACACTCCTCTTTCGTGTGACTGCATGTGCGCATCAACAGCGCGGATACACGACTCAATTCGCTCCCGTAATTCGCCGGCGGATTCTGTGAATACAATCGATGCACCTTCATTCGGTGTTCGGGCCCGCGAGCCAACACTTTCCAGTTCTTTTTTAAGTCTATGGTTTTCGGTGCGAAGCCGGGAAAGTTCTTTGATCGCCAAATTTACGCGATCACGAAGTCTGGCGATAGAGCGGGTTCCTTTCATGGTAACTGACGCGGTAGACAGAGCGTTACGGGCCTGGCTCGATTTCTGGATTTCGGACGAATCAAACATAGATGTTTGTACATCGCTCGGCGACATATCGTTATCCGGGCCAGTTTTGTTTGACATTCGCACGAAGATTCTTGTGGCAAGGGGCTTGCTGATTCGTTGTTCAGCACACCTTTCTCAGAATATACACGGCAACCATTAAAAACTGAACTATTGTCGAAGTCGAGCTCCAAGCTCGGATTCGAGTACTTTCACGATTTTTCCGAAACGTGTTTCAACTTCTTTGTCAACCAATGTACGGTTGGCAGAGAACGTAAGAGAAAATGCTACGCTTTTCTGGTCCGCGGCAATCTGGTCACCTTCGTAGATATCAAACACGGATACGCCGGACAGCAAGGGTTTACCGGTGTTCTTAATCAGGTCCATGACGTCTCCCACAGGCACATTCCGGTTGAGTGAAACAGCCAGATCTCTTTCTATTACGGGATATCGACTGAACGCCTCGTACCGGCCGCGAAGCCCCGGACCAGCCAGTTCCGCGACAATCGACCAATTTATCTCTACAAAATAGATGGGGGACGATATGTTATATTTCTTGCCCACCTCGGAGTTCAATTCTCCAACAGTTCCGACGTAGGTGTCTCCAGCTACGATTGAGGCATAACTCTGACACAAATCTGTGCCCGAAATTGACGCGGTTTTAGAACCGGTCGTGGCCAGATTGAATGATATATTCTGCAGTTTAGTGGTAGCCAGAACAGCGCCTGCGATTCCTTTCACGTCAAAATAGTCCAAGGGCCTGACGGTGTTAAACCAATCCTGGGCTGCATCGTCGCCCGAGCACAAAATGAGCAATAGTTCTTGTTCGGTGTATCCGCTGACAATAGAGGCGTCTGATTGAGCATGGATCTGAATATTTCCAAACTCAAAATAGCGCAGCGATTTACGGCCGTGATTAGCGTTGTATCCCGCGATTGCGAGAGCTCCGGGAAGCAGGCTGGGGCGGAGGGAGGCCATTTCCTGGGAAATTGGATTGAGCGTCTCTACAACGGACCCGCCGAATTTCCCACCCGGTAATTCAGGTACAAGAAAAGACTTGGCCAAATCCGTGCGAAGCATACTGTTTGTGTAGATCTCACGGTACCCCAGGGATGACAATAGATCCCGCGTTTTCTCGCGAAGTAAACGCTGGGGAGGCATCGATACCGGGTGATCAGGAACAGAAAACCGTACCGGCACCGGGATTTTATCGAATCCGTACAGTCTGGCAATTTCCTCGATGACATCGATTTCGCGCTCGATATCGGGTCGGAAGGATGGGACTGTGCAGGTGAATGTTTCAGAATCATCGGACATAGCAATTTCGAATCCTATGGCCGTGAGCAGCTCATTGATTTTGGCAGCCGGGATTTCAACACCGATTATGAGCTCTGCGCGGGATTTCCGGACCACAACGGTCTGGCACTGAACCGGCTTGGTTCGGGTCGACACCAGTCCGTCGACGAGAGTGCCGCCAGCGATGGTAACCAGGAGTTCGGCGGCGCGCGCGGCAGCGCGCGCCTGGCCCGCGGGATCAACGCCGCGTTCGAATCGATACGATGCATCGGTTTGAAGCTGGAGACTTTTCGCAGTCCGGCGAATATGTGAAGGATCAAAATAAGCACTCTCTAATAACACTTTTGTTGTGTTGTCAGAGACTTCGGAGTTTTCGCCACCCATAATTCCCGCTATGGCGATATCGCGATCACCGTCAGCGATCATCAGAGTGCCCGCCGGGAGTTTTCTCTCTTTGCCGTCGAGTGTCGTGAATATGGACTCTGAATCGGTTGCATGCACGTGTATGGAAGCGCCAGCCAGTGTATCAAAATCGAAGGCGTGGAGGGGTTGTCCCAGCTCATACATGACATAATTTGTAATGTCCACCACGTTGTTTCGAGGCCGTAGTCCCGCCGTGATCAGTCGTTGTTGCATCCACGGTGGCGACGGCGCAATCTTTATATCGCTCACCAGGATAGCCACGTATTCAGAACATAATTCGGGCGCATCGATTGTAATCGAAATTTGTTCAGCTGCACTTCCGCCCGCAGCAGGCACCGAAATCTCTGGAAGCGTCAGAGGTCGTCCGGTCACTGCCGAAACATCGCGAGCAACACCCACATGACAAACCGCATCTGGCCGGTTCGGCGTGATGGATATGTCTATTGCATTGTCAGTTGCAGATCTCCCTTGTGCTACAAGCCAGTCTACGAAAGGGCTGCCCAGAATCGCTTCATCACCCAAGACCAGGATTCCAGATCCATCGACGCTCATACCTAATTCGATTTCTGAACATATCATTCCTTCCGAAACCTGGCCCCTGATTTTCGATTTCTTGATCTTGAGATCAACTTTTTCTTCCGCGTTCTCTCTGGACGGCACAGACAAGACTGTTCCGATGGTTGCCACCGCGACAAACTGACCCGCCGCCACATTCGGGGCGCCGCAAACAATAACTGCAGGCGTGTTCTGACCCAGGTCCACAGTACAGACCTGGAGTCTATCGGCGTCCGGGTGCGGGTCGACTCTCAAAATGTGCCCCACGATTACACCTTCGAGGGTAGACCCAATTTGTTCAACACCTTCGACTTCCAGGCCCGCCATCGTCAGCAGGTCCGATAGATCATCTACCGTGAGGTCGTGATCCACATAGTCATTGAGCCAATTAGTACTGATAATCATGGAAAGTCAAGCCATTCGGCCATCTAATCAAACTGGGAAAGGAATCGTTCGTCGTTTTCGTATAAGATTCGGATGTCATCGATACCGTATCGAAGCATAGCGATCCGTTCAATGCCCATACCGAACGCATAACCGGTGTATTTCTCGGGGTCAACGCCGACAGACTCGAGTACGTTGGGGTCGACCATTCCGCATCCGAGTATTTCAAGCCAGCGGCCGCCGCCAGGCATGTTATCATCTTTCCACCAGATGTCAACTTCGGCGCTGGGTTCTGTGAACGGGAAAAAGCTCGGCCGGAAGCGCATAACCACATCTTCTCCAAATAATTCACGTGCAAAGACATGCAATATGTGTTTCAGGTCGCCCATAGAAACACCTTCATCTACATACAGTCCTTCGACTTGATGGAACAGGCAGTAAGATTTGTAGGATATGGCTTCGTTCCGATATACACGGCCAGGGACGATAACCCTGAAAGGAGGCTCACTGTCCAGCATCACCCTGATTTGAACTGGCGACGTGTGGGTTCGCAATAATATTCCGTCATGTTTCTGAGTGGGTTGTTCAATGAAAAAAGTGTCCTGCATGTCTCGGGCAGGATGATTCGGGGGGAAGTTCAGTGCCGTGAAATTGTGCCAATCGTCTTCGATCTCAGGGCCCTCCTCTATGGAGAACCCGTAAGACTCAAAGACCCGTGTGATAAGACGGTAGGTTTCCGTCAGCGGATGGAGTGACCCGCGGGCAGGCACGCGCCCAGGGAGGGAATAATCCACATCTGATGTGCCAGCAACTCCAGGTCCCTGAGCAACTTGAGCTTTTTGAATCCGGGCCTGTGCGACTGCCTTGAGCTCGTTGACCCGCTGCCCGAATGCGCGCCGATCCGCAGGATCGACGTCAGGTATTCTCTTCATCAGCCCGGTTATCGATCCTTGCTTCTTACCAAGAAATCGAATTCGAAACTCCTCGATAGCCTCATCCGACCCGAGATCGGCCACTGAAATTTCTTTCTCGAGAGATGTTAGCGTTTCTTCAATGCTTGTGCTGATACTCATTGTAATACGTACAGGAGTTGCTGGGCTCCATTATAGAATTGCTAATTATTAATGTGGCGATAAAACAAAAAATCCCGCCACCTGGAATTCAGGGGCGGGACTCTCAAATGGTTTCAAACCACTAACAGCCTTTCGACACCTCTGTTTTCACAGGTTCGAGCGGAGGCTGCTGCTAAATCGATATTCGTGGCAGGAATTCATTCCGTTTCTGCGCGGCGGTCAGTTTTTGCTTGCGTCAACAACTTTTGCGAATACGTCGGGATCATTCATGGCGAGATCAGCCATTACTTTCCGGTTGAGGTGAATGTCCGCTCTTCGAAGCGATCCGATCAACTGTGAGTACGTAGTGCCGTTCAGGCGGGCCGCAGCATTAATTCTGGCAATCCAGAGCCGACGGAATTGACGTTTACGCTGTCGACGATCACGATAGGCATACTGAAGTGCTTTGTCGACTGCGTGTTTGGCAACCGTATAAATCGTACCGCGGCGTCCCCAGAAACCTTTCGCTCTCTGAAGAACGCGGCGGCGGCGGTGCCTGGCCGCTACTCTATTTTTTGCGCGTGGCATTGTTCGTTAGTTTTTTTCAGTCTTGCTGATAAAAAATCACTCTCCTATCGGGTAGCAATCATTCTTTTCACGCGTGCTAAGTCCGCCTTGTCGACAAGTGTCGTTCCCCGGAGCTTACGCTTACGTTTAGGAGATTTTTTTGTCAGAATATGGCTGGTAAACGCCTTTTTACGTTTTACCTTCCCTGACGCGGTGGTATTGAAGCGCTTCTTTGCACCGCTATTTGACTTCATCTTGGGCATTACTGCACCGGAAAGTATATCTGGAAAAATGGTCAGTCCTTAAGGTGGACCTAGCCTTAAAAAATACGGACGTTCTACGCACGTATCAAGGATAAATCCTTCGCGCAGGCCCCGGATCGTGGGGAATTTTGGTGAATCACGGTCTGGCAGCCAATTCTATGGCTTCTTTTTGACCGGCGTCAGAATGGTTGTCATGCGCCGCCCTTCCATACGTGGCTCCTGATCAATCTTGGCAATATCTGCCAATTCCTCCAGGAAACGCCTCAATAAATCCATTCCGTGGTCTTTGTAGATAATATCTCGACCACGAAACTGAACGTATGCCCGGACTTTATCCCCATGTGTCAGAAATTTGCGAGCATGTCTCGTTTTAAACTCGAAATCATGTGTATCCGTGTGAGGGCGGAACCGAATTTCTTTCAGTTCGACGTTGTGTGACTTCTTACGGGACTCTTTTTCTTTTTTCTGCTGCTCGTAACGAAATTTGCCATAATCCATGATCTTGCATACTGGTGGATCGGCATCCGGGGATATTTCTACAAGATCCAATTCTCGCTCATCGGCGAGCTTCAATGCATCTTCAAGGCTGTAAATACCGTGCGCACCGGCGGGATCAACGACTCGGACTTGGTCGGCACGGATCTGATCGTTTACACGAACTCTCTTCTTTGCGATGGTGATTCTGGGTTGGTTTTAGTTATTGAATAAATATAGCTGTTGCAACTGCTTCTCAACGAGAAACAGATAGATTTGTTCAAGTTAACCCGGCGGAAGACTTACTCTCTTCCATTTCCGTCTTGATTTCCTTGATAAAAGCTTCAATTGTCTTTGACCCCTGGTCTCCATGGCCCTGTCTCCGAACCGAAACGGTGTTGCCGTCTCGTTCCCGTTCTCCAACAACCAGCATGTAGGGTACCTTCTGCATTTCGGCGTGCCGAATTTTGTATCCGACTTTTTCGTTTCGAAGATCTACATCGGCTCGGATACCAACTTCCCGAAGTGTTGCAACCGTAAGTTCTGCATAAGATTCAAAGTCGCGCCCTACAGGCAGAACGGTCACCTGAACAGGTGCCAACCAGATAGGAAATTTGCCGCCACAGTGTTCAATGAGCACCGCGATAAATCGCTCCAGAGAGCCGAATGGTGCCCGATGGATCATTACGGGTCGATGTTTCTTATTGTCTTCACCGATATACGTCAGTTTGAAACGCTCGGGAAGTACATAGTCGAGCTGGACCGTTCCGAGCTGCCATTGTCTTCCGAGAGCATCGCGAACGATGAAGTCCAATTTTGGCCCGTAAAACGCGGCCTCGCCCTTTTCTTCCTTGGCCTCAAGGCCCATTTCGGCAGCGGCCTCTCGAATAGCATCTTCGGCTGCATCCCAGACGTCATCGTCGCCCACATACTTTTCCTTGTTCTCGGGATCCCGGAGCGATATCTGTGCGGTGAAGTCTGAAAATCCAAGTGCTCGAAAAACGCTCAACGTCAGATCGATAACATCTTTGAATTCTTCCTTGACCTGTTCATGGGTGCAAAAAATATGTGCGTCATCAATTGTAAATCCACGCACACGGGTCAGGCCGCCGAGTTCACCTGACTGCTCGTACCGATACACGTTTCCAAATTCTGCCAGGCGGATCGGAAGCTCCCGGTAGGAGTGAGGCTTGTCGGCGTATATCTGGATGTGATGGGGGCAGTTCATGGGTTTCAAAAGATACCCGTCCTTCTCATTCTCCATCATGGGTGGAAACTGACTGTCACTATAATAAGGGTAGTGCCCGCTGATCTTGTACAGCTCCAGTTTTCCGATGTGCGGCGTTACGACAGGCTGATACCCCCGCTTGAGCTGCTCCTCTTTCAGAAAATTAATGAGGTTCTCCCTCAGAATCGCACCTTTCGGCAACCATAACGGGAGTCCGGGGCCTACAAGTGGGCTGAACGTGAACAACTCAAGTTCTTTTCCCAACTTCCTGTGATCTCGCTCTTTGGCGAGCTCCACAAGCTCCAGATATTCGTCCAGCTCCTTCTTCTTCGGGAAACTGATTCCGTAGATCCTGGTCAGCTGTGCCCGTTCCTGATCACCCCGCCAATACGCGCCGGCGATGTTGAGCAGCTTGGTATATTTTATATTTTTTGTACTCGGGATGTGCGGGCCCCGGCACAAATCGGTAAAGTCGCCCTGGGTATAAAACGTAATCGTCCCGTCTTCAAGGTCTTCGAGAAGCTCCAGTTTGTACTCATCTCCTTTTTCTGTGAAGTAGGCGACGGCGTCTGTCTTACTGACATCGCGTCGTTCAAATGACGAGTTAAGCTTCGCAAGCTCGGCCATCTTCTTCTCGATAGCTTCCAGATCGTCTGCACCGAACGATTTATCGCCAAGGTCGATATCGTAATAAAACCCGTTCTCAATAGCAGGTCCAATTCCAAATTTAGTGCCGGGATACAATGCCTCTAGCGCCTCTGCCATAAGATGGGCTGACGAATGCCAGTAAGTAGCACGGCCTTCCTCGTCTCGGTTTGTGTAAACGGCGAAATCTGCGTCCTCCGTTATGGCGCGCGTGAGATCACGGGTCTGCCCGTTCACGCCAACCGCCAGCGCGGCGCGCGCGAGTCCTTCCGAAATACTTTTTGCTACATTTAGTCCGGAGACTCCGCGTTCAAATTCGTGCCTGGATCCATCTGGAAATGTGAGAGTGATCTGATCTGACATTATATACAGCAACTGAAAAATTCAAGGATCCGAAATATACGACGGCTGTCCTCGGTCACCTTTCGAAAAAAGGATGCAGGCCGGCGCCGGAAACCCCAACCCTGAAAAATCGAAAACGGAGCTGGATGTAGGGAAAACCCCTACGGAATCGTGCAACTCGCGCCTACAACTGTCAACGAAAACGGGTACTATCATGGGTTGTCGTCTCAACAGGCGTTCAGAAGATGCACGATCAACAGATTCGAAAGGTGAAGCACGTGAAAATATCTAAGAAAGGTGGCTGTTTAAACGGGATTCGGGCTATGACGCTGGTTCTGATTACAGGCACGCTTCTGATGTCCTGTTCTCAGAATGAAGAATTACGTGGAGAGGAATTGGCAACACTTACATTCGCGCCGATGGTCCCGGCTGCGATACAGAGAAATTATCCGACCAAAGTAATTGTCGAGCTCGAGACAGTCGAGCGTGTCGGGCGGCTGGCCGATGGCGTGGAGTATACGTTCTGGTCGTTCGGGGGGGAGGTTCCGGGTAAATTTATTCGCGTCAGGGAAGGGGATCTGGTTGAGTTTCATCTGAATAATCACCCTGATAGCAAAATGCCTCATAATATTGATCTGCACGCAGTTACGGGCCCAGGTGGCGGAGCAGCATCCTCATTTACGGCTCCCGGTAAAGGATCCGTCTTTTCGTTTACGGCACTGAATCCTGGATTGTTTGTCTATCACTGCGCAACTGCTCCGGTCGGAATGCACATCGCAAATGGCATGTACGGCCTGATTCTGGTCGAACCCAAGGAAGGATTACCACCGGTAGACCGAGAATATTACGTGATGCAGAGCGAATTCTATACG